>USFO01000016.1 GCA_900553955.1 uncultured Oscillospiraceae bacterium | reverse complement strand
CAATCAGCCGAAAGGCTGTTATTGCCGCTTGCAAACAGAACACATCATTCTTTACACAGTAAAGAATGGGAGCCGTACGGCTCCGAAAATCGCAATAAAAAAGCACCAAAGCGCTTTTTTCGCCTTGGTGCAAACATTTTTATGCACTCGCATACGCTCCGCCGAGAAAGCCGGTGAAAAAATCGGAACCGAATATCCTGACTCGGTGTGTGGGGCAAAAGCCCGGTCTTTCCGCAAAGCCTTCCCCGGTTTTACCCGAGTGACCGGCGCACCTGCGCCAATCGGAAAGAACATACACCTTACAGTGCCGTTTCTGCGTCGGGGATTCACACCCCGTTTCTCTGTACTCGCGCGAAAGTCCCCGTGCGAGCCCTGTTCCTGTATGCCCATATTCTGTTTTGGGTAAAAATAATCTTACCAATAAGCAATTATACGCCTTTATTTTATTTTGTCAAGGCATTAACGCTAAAAGGCGATAATTTGCACAAATTCACGCATAAAATGTTGTTTACGCTTGACTTATAACCGATAAAGGAATATATTTAATTAGTACTTTCAGCGACGAAATAAAGGAGTGTTCAAAATGTTAGCTACCGACAAAACAATGGATAAAATCGTTGCACTTTGCAAAAACCGCGGATTTGTTTACGCAGGTTCTGAAATATACGGCGGTCTTTCCAACACATGGGACTACGGTCCCCTCGGCGTGGAGTTCAAAAACAACGTAAAACGTGCCTGGTGGAAAGCCTTTGTGCAGGAAAGCCCCTACAACGTGGGTCTTGACGCCGCTATCCTTATGAACCCGCAGGTGTGGGTTGCTTCCGGTCACGTGGGCGGCTTCTCCGACCCGCTTATGGACTGCAAGGACTGCAAAACCCGCCACAGAGCCGACAAGCTCATCGAGGAGCAGACCGGAGTTGACCCCGAGGGTTGGGAGTTCGACCGTATGCGTGCTTTCGTCGACGAAAAAGGCGTAAAATGCCCCAACTGCGGTTCTCATAACTTCACCGACATTCGTTCCTTTAACCTTATGTTCAAAACCTTCCAGGGCGTTACCGAGGACGCAAAGAGCCAGATTTATCTCCGTCCGGAAACCGCGCAGGGCATTTTCGTGAACTTTGAGAACGTTCAGCGCACCACCAGAAAGAAAATTCCTTTCGGCATCGGTCAGATAGGCAAATCCTTCCGTAACGAAATCACTCCCGGCAACTTCACCTTCCGTACCCGCGAGTTTGAGCAGATGGAGCTTGAGTTCTTCTGCAAGCCCGGCACCGACCTTGACTGGTTCGCATACTGGAAAGATTACTGCGAAAGCTGGCTGCTCCGCCTTGGCATGACCAAAGAGAACATCCGCCGCCGCGACCATTCCAAGGAGGAGCTGAGCTTCTATTCCGTGGGAACCACCGACTTCGAGTTCCTGTTCCCGTTCGGCTGGGGCGAGCTTTGGGGCGTTGCGGACAGAACCGACTACGACCTTTCTCAGCACAGCAAATTCTGCGGCCAAACCCTTGATTACTTTGACCCGGAAACCAACGAGAGATATATCCCCTACGTTGTCGAACCCTCCCTCGGTGCAGACCGCGTAACCCTTGCGTTCCTCTGCGACGCATACGACGAACAGCCCGTGGGCGAGGGCGACGTCCGCACCGTGCTGCACCTGCACCCGGCGCTTGCTCCGTTCAAGGCCGCCGTGCTGCCGCTCTCCAAAAAGCTCAGCAAGCAGGCGCTTGAAGTGCACGACAAGCTTGCAAAGCACTTTATGGTCGACTTTGATGACGCAGGCTCCATCGGCAAGCGTTATCGCCGCGAGGACGAAATCGGCACTCCTTACTGCATCACCTACGACTTCGATTCCGAGACCGACGGCTGCGTAACCGTTCGTGACCGTGACTCTATGGAGCAGGTAAGAATGCCTATTGATGAACTTGTAAGCTACCTTGAGGAAAAAGTGGTGTTCTGATTTATAAAGAATAAAAAGAAGCGGCGTGAGCCGCTTCTTTTTTATATCATTTAATTTCCTGCTCCAAATTCAAAAAATCCTCTGTGTCAAAAAATTCCGTAAGTGTTATGCCAAAGCCGTCACAGAGCATCTTTATTGTAACAATTCCCGGATTAGTACTTTTGCCGTAGAGGATATTCTTTATTGTGGACGGTGCGACAGCGGATTCTATCGCAAGGCGGTGTATCGACATCTTCTTTTCTTCAAGCAGCGCAAGAATTCTGTTTCTTACTGCGGCGTATGTGCTCATACAATCCCTCCGGAATTTTTGTTATAAGCACATTATAGGTATGCTCAATTGACAAAGTGGGCTATATATGATACTATATAGTCTATAAATAGCCTTAACGCTTTTGGGAGTGTATCGTCGTGAATTATATGTATGTAAAAGAAGCCGCCAAAATAGCCCATGTGTCGCCGAAGACAATTCGTAAATGGTGCCGCGAAAAAAAGATAAAAAATGCCATTCGTTTGTCCATTGATAATAGGTGGTGTATTCCCCTTGGCACCGTGTTTCCCAATGGAAAATATAAGCCTTATCAGAAGCCTGAACCGATGGACCGCTTATCAATATTGCAATACTTTTTTGGCGGCTGAAAGCAAAAGAAGCGGCTATTGCCGCTTCTTTTTTATTTGCACAGCGCATTACAAAGCTATATATGCAAATTTGAATTTTTAATAAATTTTTGAAATATTGTTGCATTTTTTTGTTTATGCTATATAATTAAATTAGCACCTATTGAGAAGGAGTGTTTCTATGAAAAGGATATTCATTATTATGCTTGCCCTTGTGCTTGCTCTTTCATCCTGTTCACCCACAAGTACCGTGCAAACCGGCGAAAACGCTTCTTCCGAAAGTTCGCAAAGTGAAACCGAACGGGAAGATATTTATCTAAAGAAAATCGCCAAAAGCAGAAAAAAAGTCTATGAGATGCTCGAAAATTGCGACGATATTCTTGATACGATTCCGAATCCCGCGAAGGTCGATACTATTCCGACAAATGAAATCCATGTTCAAGACGGCGAGCCCCTTCCCGACTGTGTGGCGGATTGGGCTAATAAATATTTCAGCTACATGGTGACCGGCAAGCCCTATTTTGACGGAATAAACTACGAGGGAGATTTTATTAGTTTTCTTGCCGCAATGAGAAGAATAAACGATGAAATCGCCGATAAGATAGAAATCAGCGCTGACTACTCTATGAAATACTTAGAAGTAAAAGACAATTCCGTTATGACATTGGATGTTTACTTCCGCTGCACTCCCTATAAATACAGCGAAGAAATAGAAGATTATGACATTATTCCTAACTCATATGAAACTATTGCCGTTAGTTTCTTTCTCTACAAAGAGGACGGCGAATGGGTTATAGAGAACGAAAAAATTCTCTACGGAAATTACTACAATTATGCGGTCGGCTGCAAAAACAAAACTTGGGGACGTTTTCCCGAGGTCGACAGGTACGATGTATTCGACTACACCATCTGCGAATACGCCGAAAGGCTCTACAACTTTGGCGGGCTTCCACCTTACTGATTTGCAAAATGGCATAACATAAAAAGAAGCGGCGCGCGCCGCTTCTTTTTAGTTCCCCAAAATTCATCTCTTCTTTTTAATCATGCCCACAATCGCCATAATCGCGCCGAAGAGCACGCCTGCGACAGGCCAGACTATCCATGTTCTGTCCCACGCGCCCGTCCAAAAGCTCCACGCAAGGTAGCCCGCGGTTGCCAAAAGCCAATATACAGTTACTATGGGAGCGATTTTTTTGCTCATTTCCTTTTCCGCCACGGTGTAGTCGCCCTCCTGCAAGAGCTTTTGGGTGCTCTCCCAAAGGATTCCGCTCCTTATGAGCACGAGCACGCCGCAGGCGACCATAAACAGCAGCGCACAAATTCCCATTACGGCGTATATTTCCTTTTCGGTGAACAGCCCCGCGAAAATCGGCACGACGGAAAGCACGCAAAGGCAGATTCCAAGGACGGTATCCCTTGTATGAGCTTCGCTCATACGGCTTTGGCGCTCCTTTACCATGCCGGAAACGCCGTATTCAAGCTCTATGGGCTCTTTTTCAAGATATTCGTATTTTTCGGTTTTCGCACCGCAGATTATAAACAGCGCCACAGCCGCCGCCACAAGCACAATCAGCGTGATAAGCCCGATTCCGCCGGCGGCGCTTTCGCTCATGCCAATCAGCTTTCGGTCGGAAAGCCCATCCATAAGTATAAGTACAATCGGCGAAACGATGCAGAGAAAAATCGCAAGGGCGATTTTCGGCGCGGTTTGCTTCTTCGCCTCAAGGAAGCTCGCCGCCTCCTCCATGGAAACCCGGCGCAGCGGGGTTTCCTCCGCCGCGGGCGCGTTTTTTGTTTCGGTATATTCCGGCTCGCCGAACTCATCTTTAAGAAGATAGTCCGTGGATACGCCGAAAATCTGGCTCATAAGAAGAATTTTGTCCAAATCCGGAACGGAGAGCGCACCCTCCCACTTTGAAACGGACTGGCGTGAAACTCCGACCTTTTCCGCAAGCTCCTCCTGCGACCAACCGTTTTTCTTTCTCAGTTCAATTATTTTGTCTGCTAAAATCATCTGTGTGACCTCCTCGTTTTTGCTTGCTACGACCGGATTATACCCCAAAAAGCGGTTTACAGTAAAGCAAACGCCCTTGAAAATTTGTCAACCTGTAGTTGCAACCGCCGAAATTCGCGCGCTGTTCTATCCTATTTGTAATAAACTTGCAATTTTCAACTTTTTGTATATCAAATTTCTCATAAATGGTTTCCCTTATAAACATACCATGCTTTTGCAAAAAAACAAGCGGATTTTCTGTTAAATAAAATATTTTTTCGCACAAGCCTTGATTTTTTTCAGAATTGTATTATTATAAAAAGGTATTTTTAACAAAGGCAGATGAATTCCATGCTTGAAATAAAAAAAGTTTCCACCGCCGACCCCGAGTATGCCGAAATTGCAGAAAACCATTTCTTCCGCAACCCTGTTTATTCCGATGCGCTCAAACATATCTGCGAAAGCTCCGGAATTTCTCTTTATGTTGCGATGAAGGGCGATAATGTTTGCGGCTTTGCCGCTGCGGACGATGCCACCAGCGACGTTTGCTCTCTTATGTCTCTTTCCGTTGCGCCGGATTACCGCAAAAAAGGCGTTGCCCATGCAATACTTGACCGCGTCCTTGAGGACAGAAAGCCGAAGGCTATGGTTGCCGAATGTCTTGAAGATTCCCTCGGCTTCTTTGAGAAATACGGCTTTTACGCAATTCCCCTTGGCGAAAAGCAGCCCGGCAAAAGCGCGTACTATGTGACTTACAGAAAAATCTGAGCAGCAAAAATCCCCCAAAGCGTTGCTTTGGGGGATTTTTTTGCTTATTTATTCTTCAGCCGCTTATCAAGCTTTTGGGCAAGGCGGGTTCCCACGCTTTGGAACACCTGCACAAGCAGGATGAGCAGGATAACCGCCATTATCATTACAATGTACTTGTATCTGTAATAGCCGTAATTTATGGCGATTTTACCGAGGCCGCCTCCGCCTATCATACCGCTCATGGCAGTGTAACCGAGGATGGTGGTAATGGCGATGGTCGCGCCGGAAATAAGCGACGGCACGCTTTCCGGAAGCATAACCTTGATGATTATCTGAACAGGCTTTGCGCCCATGCTCTGCGCCATTTCAATGATGTTCGGGTTCACCTCACGCAGGCTGCTTTCCACAAGCCTTGCTATAAATGGAAACGCCGCTATGGTCAGCGGAACTATGGAAGCCACGGTTCCCACCGCCGTTCCGACGATAAGGCGGGTGAGCGGGAACACAACCATCATAAGAATGAGGAACGGAACTGAGCGAAGCAGGTTGATTATCACGCCGAGGGTCTTCATAATCCAGCCGGGCAGGGGCAGCACGCCGCCTTTTTCTCCCGCAACAAGCAGAACGCCCAGCGGCAGACCGAGAACAATGGCAAGCGCCGTTGCCACCACGGTCACATAGAGGGTTTCCCATATTGCAAGGGGAAATTCCTCACGAAAAATCTCCATGGCTTCAATAAAGCTCGGAGAAGCGAAAAAATCATTCGGCATCGTCTGTCACCTCCTCCGCAGAAATGTCGCTTGTTTTTGTAAGATAGGCAATAGCGCGCTTTACGGCGTCCTCTCCGCCGGAAACGCCGAGAAGCATTGAGCCGTAGGTCTTTCCGTCAAGGCTGCGGGTGGAGGCATAGATGATATTCGCCTCTATCCCCTCCTCCACCGCCATTTTTGCGATAACCGGAGTTCCGGTGGTGTCCGCTCCGTCGAACGCCACTCTTATGCAGCGTTCGCCCTCTCTGCGGGAAACAAGATATTCCTCGCTGCCCTCCGGGAACACAAGGCGGCGGGCCGCGGCGGATTTCGGGCGGGAGAAAACCTCTCCCACTGCGCCCTGCTCCGCGATAACGCCGCCGTCGATTATGGCAACGTGGCGGCAGACGCTTTCCACAACGCTCATTTGGTGGGTGATTATTATTACCGTTATGCCAAGCTCCTCGTTTATTTTGCGAATAAGGCTCAAAATCGAGTTCGTGGTGGTGGGGTCAAGGGCGCTGGTGGCTTCGTCGCAAAGGAGCACCTTGGGGTTGGTGGCAAGCGCCCTTGCGATGGCAATTCGCTGCTGCTGACCGCCGGAAAGCTGCGCGGGATAGGCCTTTTCTTTATCCGCGAGATCCACGACCTTGAGCAGCTCCCGGGCGCGGCTTTCGGCTTCCTTTTTCGGAACGCCCTCAAGCTCCAGTGGGAACATTATGTTGCGCAAGCAGTTCTTCTGCATAAGCAGGTTGAACCCTTGAAATATCATTGTTATTTCGCGCCGCGCCGCGCGGAGCGCACTCTTTGAAAGGCTGCCCATATCAACGCCGTTCACGGTAACGGTTCCGCTTGTGGGGCGTTCGAGCATATTTATACAGCGAACAAGGGTGCTTTTGCCCGCGCCGCTCATGCCGATTATGCCGAATATATCGCCATCCTCAATGGAAAGGGAAATATCCTTAAGGGCTTCCACCTTGCCGTCGGCAGTTTCAAAGGTCTTTGAAAGGTTTTTGATTTCAATCATAGCTGTTCCCCATTTTGCTTAATGTGCCTTGAGGCGCACCCTGCGGTACGCCTCCCTTATAATAACTATTATATATTATTTTTTGATTGCGTCAAGGCTGGTTTGTTTGCCGCCGTAGATGCCCATAGGTTCTACATGGATAGCGCCGATGGAGACAACATGAGTGCCGTTTTCTGCGTTGAAGTCGTCAAGGTAAGGAGTGTGCTGGAAGTAGTTTGCGAAAACATCGCCGCTGTCAACAACCTTATTGGGCTGTACATAGTCGGTAAACTCAACGATTTCGAGGGTGATGTCTTTCTCGGCAAGGATGTCCTTCGCTACCTTGAGGATTTCTGCGTGAGGAGCGGGAGAAGCCGCAACGGAAATTGTCTTGCCTTTAAGAGCCTCGTAGTCAACGGTGGAGTCAAAGCCGTCGCCGGGGTTTTCGACAACACTTACAACAGCGCCTTTATATTCGCTTGCGATGAAGTCTGCGACCTGCTCGCTTTCAAGGGCGGCGAGGAGAGCCTTTGCTTCGTCGGAATTTTCATTGCCCTCTTTTACGCAGAGAACGTTGCTGTATGCGGAGGAAGAGCCTTCCATTGCAAGAGACTGGCTTATGGGGTCAATACCCGCGTCAATGGCGTAGTTGGAGTTGATTACCGCATAGTCAACGTCCTGAAGAACGTTCGGAAGCTGAGCCGCTTCGGACTCTTTGAACTCGATATTGTAGGGGTTCTCAACAATATCTCTTACGGTTGCGGTGATGCCTGCATCCTCTTTGAGGGTGATAAGTCCCTGTTCCTGAAGAAGGAGCAGTGCGCGGGCTTCGTTAGTGGTATCGCTGGGAACTGCAATGGTGATTTTGCCGTTGCTGCCGCTGCAGGAGGTGAGCACGAACAGAGAAGTAAGAAGAAGGGTTGCTGCAAGAATTACGGAAATTATCTTTTTCATTTTGTTTTGTCCTTTCGTAAATAAAAAATTATATATTTTAACGCTTTTGATGAATGAATAAATTTGCATTTCATTTACATTCGTTCAAAGCGATAATTTGCTTTTACCAGTCGTTTTAACAGGTGTTTCATTTTCTCTCCCTCCATAAAAATAAAAAAAGCTTTCGTCCTTAAATAAAAGGACGAAAGCTAATAATAAACTTCGTGTTACCACCTTTTTTCGCTTTTGCGTCGCCGCAAAAGCCTCGCCGGGTACAATCATACCCTGCCGCTGTAACGGGCGGTCCCGTCGCAGCCTTACCCAATCGGGTTCGGTGCGCAACTCCAAGGCCATCTTCGGCGTGGTCCGTTTGTTTTCCTTTCAGCATACGGAAAATCTCTGTGACCCCTTCACACGCTTACTCTTCTTTTCATCGTCTTTCTGCCGTGTTTGGTTGATGTGATGAATTATACGCCACGCCACAGGCTTTGTCAATACCTTTTTTCAAATTTTTTTGCGATTTTTTCGCAATTTTTCGCGCTTATTTTATATTTTATATAGAATCGAGAAGCTTCAGAACCATTACGGTTATGTCGTCGCTGTGGCCGTCGGTGCGGCGTTTTTTTGCCGTGTCGGCAAGGGAATCCGCAATCTCCTGCGGAGTTTTTTCCGCCAAGGCGCGAATTTCCGACGGGAGCCATTCCTCGCCGGAATCGGTTACGCCGTCCGTCACCATGACAACCATATCTCCGGCGGAAAGAATGGCGCAGCTTTCCTCGTAGTCCACCCCGCCGAGGATTCCGGCGGGCACGCCGCTGCACTCTATTTTAGAAATATGCCCCCGCTTCATTATAAACGAGGGCGCCGCGCCCGCCTTATAAAAATTCGTTTTTCCTGTATACAGATTCACCGAAACGGCGTCCGCGGTGGCAAAGGATTCATCCTCGGATTTAAGCAGCAGCGCAGAATTCACAAGACGAATGGCGCTGCCGAAGCGAAAGCCCGATTTCACAAGCTTTGAAACCATGCCCACCGTCATCACGGAATCCAGCGCCGCGCCCGATCCGCTGCCCATGCCGTCGCTCAAAATCATGTGGGCGCAGCCGTATTGGTCGACGAAAAATTCCCCGGTGTCACCGCAGAATTTTTCGCCCTCCGCATTTATCGAGGCCTTGCCAAAAGTGGCTTCAATAAGCGGTTTTTCGCAGAAAACGAGCCGTCTTGCGTTCTCGGTATCCCGTGTGCAGGGCTTTGAAAAATCGCAGCCGCAAACATCCTCAAGCTCATTCGTAATAGCGGCGATATCAGCGCTTTTCAAGCGCTCCTTGGCAGCGGAAACCTCCAAATTTACGCAGCCATCTGTGGTACAGTAGCAGGTGGAAGCGAAAAGCGGGATATTTCTCCCCTCAAATACATTTTTCACCGCCATGGAAAGCTTTTTATCCGTACTTTTTACAGAGGCGGCGTCCGCGGCAATATCCCGCAGCAGCAGCGCCATACCGTCGAACTGATCCGTCACCGTGTCCCGGATATTTTTTGCGCGGCGCTCCTCGGAATTTTTCCGAACCGCCTCCTTGTACTTTGAGCACAGGGTTTTGTAAAGCTCGTCGTGCTTTGAGCACCGCGCGGAAAATTCCTCGGAAAGCTGCGGCGTGCCTGACTTTTTCACGGCCTTTCCCATCTCGTCAAAGGCTTCCTTTGTGGTGTAAAAATTCTCATCCCAGCACTCGCCGCAGCTTGAGCACCGTCCGCAGATGCACTTTGCGGAGGATTTGAGCACGGTGCTCAAATCCGTGCTCAAATCCTTTTGGGTTGCCTCGGCAACCTTGCGCGTTGCCGAGGCAATATCGTTAAGTCCGGCGGCGGCAGCACCCATTTTTGATAAAACAAGGTTCTTTACCGTGGCGGAATCCGCCGCGTTTTCACGCACGGAGGATATTCCGAAAAGGTATTTTCCCGCCTTTTCCGGCATGAGCACGAATGCCGCCGCAGCTATCGCCGCCTCATATACCGGAGTGAAAACAGGGTACTCGTTCGCGGCGGCAAGGCAGATTATCAGCTTCACCGCAATGTATGCTCCGGCGCAGGCAAGCTTGCCAAAAACCGCAAAAATCCCCGCAATAAGGCCTCCTACGGCGTATCCGGATATGGTCGTGCCAAGCATATCTCCGGAGAGAGCCACAGCCGTTCCCGTAGCAACTCCCGCCACCGCGCCGCCGCTTTCCTTGCCGTAACCCGCCGCCACAAGCACCGCAAAGCCCGCTAAAATTCCTCCGACGGAAATACCGCCCACCATTACTCCGGTGAGTGAGGCTGCGGCGATAGCCGCCGTCATAATCACGCAGGCGCGGTCGCCGCCGCTGAGTACCGCAAGATTTTTGCCGTGCTCAAAAGCCGTGCTCGTCCGCTTAAAGAAGTATGCACTGCCTGCGGCTATGGCGGTTTCCGCCGCGGCAATACCCCAGTTATAGCCCGATATGGTGGTCATCGCCGCATAGCCAAAGGCGGCAAAGCCGGTGCCCGCCGCCGCCATGAGCACGGAAACGAAGTCTCCCTCCGCAAACCGTTCAAACACAAGCTTCAGCCCGAGCACCGTGAGCACGGCAGCGATGTACCGCACGTTATTGCCCGTGCTCATGGAGAAAATGTAGCCCATAACGGCGCCCAGCGCCGCACCCACTGCATCCCGCCTTCGTGCCGCGGCAACCGCCGCCGCGCCGAAGGGCGAAAGTCCGCCGAGCACCGCCGCATTCGCCGCCGCGAAGCTTATCAGTATCCAAACGCCCATGCTCAAAAGTCCGCCTGCTGTTTCTTTTATCTTTTTCGGTGCGGCGGCTGCCGCGCTTTTCGTTTTTACGTCCGTCATTTTTTCAAAAACTCCTTTTACCATATTTCCCCTCTTAATCTGAAGTATAAGTCTGTTTGTATGGCAAATTATGTCAAAAGATATTGCCGCGGCATTTTTCCTTGCAAAATCATGCGGCTTATGCTATATTATTTCTGTATATTATAATAAGCGGTACCGCCGCTTTGTCTTCATATCGGAGGAATTAAAATGGAAAACATTGAAAATAAAGAACAGGCACAAAAACCGGAGCGCAAAAAGCGCATATTCAGCGGCATTCAGCCAACCGGCGTTTTCACCCTCGGCAACTATCTCGGTGCGGTCAAAAACTGGGGCAAGCTTCAAGATGACTACGACTGCATTTATTCCATTGTGAATATGCACGCCATAACCCTGCGGCAGGATCCTACGGAACTTCGCCGCCGCACCATCGAATCCTACGCCCTTGCCATGGCGTGCGGAATCGACCCGGAGAAAAGCATTCTCTTTATTCAGAGCCATGTTCCGGCGCATGCGGAGGCAAACTGGGTTCTGGGCTGCAACACCCAGTTTGGCGAGCTTTCCCGCATGACTCAGTTCAAGGATAAATCCGCCAAGCACGCGGATAACATCAATGCCGGCCTTTTCACCTATCCCGTTCTTATGGCGGGGGACATTCTGCTCTATCAGGCGGATGTGGTTCCCGTGGGAATTGACCAAAAGCAGCATCTGGAGCTTGCACGCAACATCGCGGAGCGCTTCAATAATCTTTACGGAAAAACCTTTACCGTTCCGGAGCCTTATATTCCCTCCGCACAGGGAGGCGCAAAGATTATGAGCCTTACCGACCCCACCAAGAAAATGAGCAAGTCCGACGAAAATCCCCGCTCCTGCGTGCTCATTCTCGACGATCCGAATGTGATTATCAAAAAGTTCAAATCCGCCATCACGGACTCCGAGGCGGAGGTTTGCTATCGAGAGGGCAAGGACGGCATAAACAACCTTATGACCATCTATTCCGCAGTAACCGGCTTTTCCTTTGAGTCCATCGAGCGCGAGTTCGCGGGAAAAGGCTACGGCGACTTCAAGCAGGCGGTGGGCGAAGCCGTTGCGGAGCACCTTGCTCCCGTTCGCGAAAACTATGCAAAGTTCGTAGCGGACAAGGGCTATCTTGAAGAGTGCTATAAGCGCGGAGCGGAGCAGGCGGAGCGTATCGCAAACCGCACTCTTGAGAAAATGTACAAAAAAGTCGGCTTTGTAGCAAGATAAGCCGGCTTTCCCCAAAAAAGGAGTTACTCTATGCGGATTTTATGTATCGGCGACATTGTGGGAAGTATCGGCGTTGCCGCCTTCGGCAAAAAAATGCCGGAGCTTCGGCAAAAATACAGTCCCGACATTATTATTGTGAACGGAGAAAACGCAGGCGACGGCTGCAGCATAACCGCTCCGAACTGCGGCGCGCTGTTTATGTTTGGCGCAGACGTCATAACCGGCGGGAACCACTCCCTTTACAGCCGCGATATGACCGAGATTTACGAGCGGGAGGACGGCGCTCTGCGCCCCGCAAACCTGCACCCGAACGCGCCCGGCAGCGGCGTTTTCGTCTACGAACGGGGCAAATACCGCTGCGCCGTGGTAAGCCTTATCGGAGACGTTTTCCTCGACCTTGCCTTTGAAAGCCCGTTCCTTGCCGCGGACAAAATTCTGAAAAAGCTGGACTGCAAAACCGTTGTTTTTGATATTCACGGCGAAGCCACCAGTGAAAAAATCGCTCTGGGCAAGTACCTTGACGGGCGCTGCTCCGTCGTGTTCGGCACGCACACCCATGTTCCCACCGCAGATGAGGAGGTTCTGCCCGGCGGAACGGCGTATATCACCGACGTTGGCATGTGCGGTCCCATTGATTCCGTTTTGGGCGTAAAGACAGAGCTTTCCACAAGCTTTATGATAACGCACCTCCGCGCCGGAATGGAGATTGCTAAAGATCCCTGCAAGGTGCAGGGAATCTTCGTTGAAACGGACGATGCTTCCGGCAAGGCTCTTTCCATAGAGCGTTTTGACCTGAGATAAACGGAGTTTTCCCTATGAAATTTATAAAGCTTATTTCTGCCGCTCTGGCTTTTCTGCTTATTTTCGGCGGCTGTAATAAGGCGCAGGAGGGCGAGCTTCCGCCGGGGTTTGACGATACCTCCGACGAAGAAATCGAAATTGCGGCACTTGAACCCTACACCCTGCGCATACCCTATGATTACGAAGAAGGGCTTTCGCCCTATACTACAAAAAGCCGGACGAACCGCTTTATCTGCGGACTTATTTACCGCTCCATGGTAACTCTCGGCAGCGATTACAGCTATAATCTCGACCTGCTTTCCGATATTTCCACCGAGGACAACCTCACATGGTATCTTTATGTGGATGAATCGCTCACCTTTCCGAACGGAACGGAGTTTACCGCATACGACCTTCGGTATTCCATCCAGCAGGCAATGGTGAGCGGCAGCTACTACGCAAGCTCCCTTGCCATAATAAGCTCCGTCGGCGTCGTGAATGCCTCCTGCTGCAAAGTGACCCTCCGCTATGCGGACAGGTACTTTCCTAACCTGCTGACCTTCCCGGTCATCTCCTATGAAACGGTGAAGCACCCGCTCTATTTTCCCGGGCGATATTCCCTCTCACAGGATCAATCCTCGCTTGTGTGTTCCGGTGATTCCGCCATTCAGACCATCGAGCTTATTTCCGCAAACGACCAAGCGCTGCTTCCCTACGAAATGCGCACAGGGCGCTATGACTGCATCTACTGGCGCAGTCCCACGGAGCTCGGCACTTCCTCAACCGGCGGAATTTCAGGCTTGCAGTCGAACAGAATGGTCTACCTCGGGCTGAACGGCAGCTCCGCATACACATACTATTCGGATTTCCGCAAGGCCGTTGCCGCCGCAATAGATTATTCCGAAATAGTCGATGAAGTTTATGAGAACTTCGCCGCCGCGCCTCGGAATCTTTTCAACCCGGATTTTTACGAGATGCAATATGTTTCGCGCAAAAGCGTTGACCTTATGTCTGCGAATCTGCTGCTGGATGGGCTTGGCTTTACCAAAAAGGACGGCGACGGCTTTCGCCTTAACAGCCGTGGCAAACGCATAAGCCTTAAGCTTGTGGTTTGCAGCGAAAGCGCTGTCAAGGTTGCCGCTGCAAACGCCGTCGCAGAGATGCTCGGTGAAGTTGGCATTGAGGTGAACGTCTATTCCCTCTCCTATTCCGCGTATATGGTGGCTCTGCAAAACTACGACTATGACATATATGTTGCGGAAGTGGAAATCGGTGCGGATATGGACATTTCAAAGCTGATCACCCCCATAGCGTATCAGCTTGAGGGTATTGAATACGCAGGCTACGGAATTTCAAACAGCGAAAATCTGTATCTCACATGGCTTGGCTTTATGGCGGGAACGGTCACCCCGTCTGAATTCAGCGCCGCCTTTGCGGAGGTTATGCCCTACGTTCCGATATGCTACACAAAAAGCTGCGTTGTTTTCTCCCGGGATCTGCCTTTTTCCTTCAGCGGAACGGATTTTGATATGTTTTACGGCATAGAAAACTGGCAGCTTCAATAAATTTGCCTTTGCAAAGCGAATTTTTCAAAATATTTTTAATTTTTTGCGCATTTTTCTCCTTTTTTCTTTTACTTGCTGTGTGATGTATGCTATAATGTAGTGTATTTCAGACATTATAGTTGTTAATATTTTTATTATAAACGAAACAACAGACAAAATAAGGAGTTGAGATTTTTGATAAACGGAAAACAGCTTCGGGATGCGTTCATCTCGGGTTCCAACAACCTATGTAACAAAAAAAGAGAGGTGGATGCTCTTAACGTCTTTCCTGTTCCGGACGGCGATACCGGCACGAATATGTCAATGACCATCGGCAACGGTGCAAAAGCTCTTGCCGAGCTGCCGGACGACGTTACCGTCGGGGAAGTCAGCAAGGTTGCCGCAGGCGCTTTCCTCCGCGGAGCGAGAGGTAACTCCGGCGTTATTCTTTCCCTGCTTTTCCGCGGCTTTTCTAAAGGTCTGAAGGGCAAAGAAACCGCCACCGGCGCGGACATTGCCGCCGCAATTACCATCGGTGTTGAAGCTGCTTATAAAGCGGTCATGAAGCCCACCGAAGGAACCATTCTCACCGTTTCCCGCTGCGCCGCAGAAAAAGCAATGGAAATTGCAAAATACGACGATTCTGTCACCGCGGTTTTCTACGGAATGTACATCGAGGGCAAAAAGACCCTTGAAAAGACACCGGAAATGCTGCCCATCCTTAAAAAGAGCGGCGTTGTTGACGCAGGCGGTCAGGGACTTGTTTACATCATGGAGGGTATGTGGAACCTTATTTCCGAAGGTACCATAATTCCGCTTAATGCCGCTGCGGAAGCTGCCGAAGCCGAAGAAGAGGTTCCGAAGCAGACTGCCAAATACGCCTACTGCGTTGAGGTCGTCCTTGAGCGCAAAAACAGTAAGGAAGCCGAAAGCTTCAGCCGCTGGCTCGACTCCGTCGGCGAAGTTGTTATGCTCGGCATAACCGGCGAGTGCATCAAGTTCCATGTCCACACCAACGAACCCGGAAAAGTTATCACCGAAGCGCTCACTTTCGGACCACTCACCACCGTTAAGGTTGAAAATATTAGCATCGGTCACACCACCATCCTTGGCGAAGAGCCGAAGGCAGAGGCTGCACCATCTTCTCTCTTTCCCTATGCGGAAGTAAACCCGGATATTGAGTACGGCTTTGTTTCCGTCTGTGCCGGCAAGGGTCTTACCGATGTGTTCGCCGACCTTGGCTGCGATAATATCGTTTCCGGCGGTCAGACCATGAACCCCTCCACCGAGGACATCCTCGCGGCGGTTCAGGCTACCCCCGCAAAGAACGTTTTTGTTCTTCCCAACAATAAAAACATAGTTATGGCTGCACAGCAGGCTGCTGAAATCGCAGACAGAAACGTTATCGTAATCCCCAGCCGCACCGTTCCCCAAGGGATTTCCGCTCTGCTTGCCTACGACCCGGACGCTGATGTGAACTCCAACACCGAGACTATGAACGAGGCACTCTCCTCCGTTGCCACCGGTCAGGTCACCTTCGCCGCCCGCGATTCCGACTTTGACGGTCACAAAATTAAAGAGGGCGAGCTGCTTGCCATGAAAGAGGGCAAGATGATCTACACCGGCAAGGATATGGATCTTATCTGCGGCCGTCTTGCAAAGGCTCTCGTAAACAAGGACACCAGCATGGTCACCGTTTATTACGGCGAGGATATTTCCGCCGAGCAGGCTGAAGAAATCCGCAAGGTGATTGAAAGCAAGCTGCCCTCCACCATCGAGGTTGCCGCTGTTTATGGCGGTCAGCCCGTATATTATTTCATCATCAGCGCCGAATGAACTTTAAGAAGTTTACCGCATTTGCACTTGTATTCGTGATGATTTTCTGCCTGGCGGGCTGCCAAACAGCGCCCGCTCCCGCAGAGGGCGGTGAAATTTACCTTTACGGCGAAGTTCACGCCCGGGAGGACATCCTCGAAAAGGAGCTTTCCCTTTGGAAGGACTGCTACGCCAAGGGTATGCGTGATCTTTTTGTGGAGCTGCCCTATTACACCGCAGCGTTCCTCAACATCTGGATGCAGGCGGAGGACGATAGGGTTCTGGACGAAATTTATGCGGACTGGACGGGCACGCTCTCCCACAGCGAAGCCGTTTTGGACTTCTACAAGTCCATCAAGGCGGAATGTCCCGAAACTGTGTTCCACGGAACGGACATAGGTCATCAGTACGACTCTGCAGGCTCACGCTATCTGCGCTACCTCAAGAGCAACGGACTCTCCGATTCCGAAGAGTACGCCACTGCGTCAAGCTGCCGTGAGCAAGGCAAGCAGTATTACGCGCTGGTCAAAGCGGCAGGCGGCAGCGAATCCGCCGAAGCCTCCGACTACCGCGAAAACGCTATGGTTCAGAACTTTCTGCGGGAATACGAAACCGTTAGCTGCGATATTATGGGCATTTACGGCAGCGCCCACACCGAGCTTGACAGCAAGGCGTGGGGCGGCGCCGTCGACAACATGGGCACGCAGCTTGCCGCGAAGCTTGGTAGCAAAGTGCAAAGCGTAAACCTTGCGCTTATGACCGAACCGCTTTCCACCGAAGAAATAACCATCTCCGGCAAGGAGTACACCGCGTCCTACTTCGGCGAGGAGGATATTTCGTCCTTCTCCGAAAATTATCAGAGCCGCAAATTCTGGCGCATCGAGGATTCCTTCGACGACTTCAAAGGCTGCAAGGAGAGCGGCGACACCCTGCCGTACAGCAACTACCCCGTCGCAGTAAGCGAAGGCGACGTGTTCCTCATCGAATACGCCCGCCGGGACGGCGGCAGCGATAGCAAATACTACCGCGCCGAAGGTGATTCCTTCAAGGGAATGCCCACCACCACAGGCTTCATCATTGACAACTGATTTTTTAGCACGGCAAGCGTCTTTCGGCGCTTGCCCATTTTGTATAACCGAAGCGGAAATTTACTCTATGGATAAAAAATATATAATTTTACTCATTGTAATTGTTTTACTATGCATAACGGCGGCTTTAGCGTATGCATTTTCCGGCGAACGGCTTGCAAAAAAAATCGTTCGCGAAAATGTAAGCTACGTCACCGTGACCTATCGCCGCAAGGCATACAGCTTTACCAAGGATTCGGACATAAGCCGCCTTTGCGCCGCCGCCGGAAATGTAAAGCTGAGCAGCTTTTCGCCGCGCGGAAATTCTCAAGGCGGAAAAGCCGGCGATAATTTCTTTGTTACGTTTAGTTACAATGACGGCACGGCACTTGACCTTTGCTTCGGCGGCGATTTCACCGTCTGCCGCATCGGCGCGGCGGAATACCGCCGTGTACTGAATCCCGACGCGGCGAAGCAGCTTGCGCTTGATTTTAATTTTGAGAAAGAGGAATGAAAAATGAAGTACGATTTTGAAACAGCGGTTGACCGCTTTGGCAAGGACTCGATTTCCGCAAACATTGTTCCGTGGAATGTAACGCCTGATGAGGGCTTCTCCCGCATCCCCATGTGGTGCGCAGACATGAGCTTTGTTGCGGCGCCACCGGTTATGAAAGCCATCAATAAGCGGCTTGAGTTCCAAAGCTTCGGCTATTTTGAGCTTTCTGACGAGTATTTCGACAGCATAATAAGCTGGCAGAGCCGCCGCAACGGCGTTCAGGGGCTTATGAAGGAGCACATCGGCTATGAAAACGGCGTCCTCGGCGGAGTTTCCTCCGCGATTCAGGCGCTTTCCGCCCCCGGCGACAAAATCCTGCTCCACTCCCCTACATACATAGGCTTCACCCGTGTTCTGAACGACATTGGCAGAACTGCGGTGCATTCCCCTCTTGTTCGTGACGAGCATGGCGTTTGGCGCATGGATTACGCGGATATGGACAGAAAAATCAAGGAAAACGGCATCCACCTTGCGATTTTCTGTTCGCCGCACAACCCCTGCGGCAGAGTTTGGGAGCGCGAAGAAATCGAAAAAGCCATGGAAGTTTTTGCGGCAAACCACTGCGTCGTCATCTCCGACGAAATCTGGTCGGACATCGTTATGCCCGGCTATAAGCATATCCCCACCCAGTCCGTTTCCGACGACGCAAAAACGCGCACAGTGGCGTTCTACGCCCCGAGCAAGACCTTCTCCCTTGCCGGACTTATCGGTTCGTACCACATAATCTATAACCCATATCTGCGGGACAGAGTGACCCGCCAAGGCGAGCTTTCCCACTACAACGACTGCAATGTTCTCTCCATGCACGCGCTTATCGGCGCGTACAGCGCCGAGGGCGAAGAATGGGCGAACGAAATGATCAGCGTGATTGACGAAAATTTTGCCTATGCCTGTGATTTTATCGGGAAGAACTTCCCCGGCGTGCAGGTTATGCGCCCGCAGGGCACATATATGCTGTTCCTTGATTGCGGCGAATGGCTCGCCGCCCATGATTCCACCTTGCGTGAGCTTGAATACCGGGGCGTTCGTGCCGGAGTTATCTGGCAGAACGGTGAGGATTTCTTCGGCAAAAACTCCATCCGTATAAACCTTGCCCTGCCGAAGGCGCTTCTCGCCGAAGCGCTTGAGCGCCTGAAAAAATACGCGTTTATCTGAAAGCAAACAGCCCGTGCTCAAATGAGCACGGGCTGCTTTTGTTTATTCTCTGATTTTTCTCCGCAAAGACGCGGCAAAATCCTCCGCATTACAAAAAGATAAATCCCGCCTTTGCAAAAGCATTTTATATTATTGCACGAACAATCTTTAACACAAAAATAATGGGCAACCTCTCTGCTATTGCTCTTCGTTTTTATTCGGAATAAAAGGGTCTGGTTCCTCTATGTATCCGGACAAATCTAAGTGCTGATCCGGCAGAGCGAGCAATTTATAATACTCACTGTTTTTATAGGCTATCACTTTTGGAGAATTTATATCTTCTCCAATTATAGCATACAAGCGCGTTCCGTCTTCAAGTGCGTTTGAATAACCGTTTTCGCCTTTCGCCGCTGCTCCGTTTTTCACGGTAGCTATTTCATCACCGACAAGCTCCGGCTTTATCCTGAAAGTGGAAATAATATAGTGGTTTTCGTTGTATATGACGTATGGCTTAGCCTTTGTCTTCCCATAAACCAAAGCCGCCAATACAATTACAGCAACAGATGACAAAACAAAAACAATCAACCGCTTTTTCATATCATAGTTTTCTCCTTTAGGTCTCGGGTGTCGCTTCTTACAATTATATTGTTATAAAATTGCCTCCTTTAATTCTCTCGATTTCCTTTACAAGTCCTTGTATCCTTTTTTGATTATATTTTTATTTGTCACCATAATACTTCTATCGGCAACATTTGTCAATCACTGAATTCTTTTTCCAGTAGATTTTTTGAAATATATTTCATAATTGATATACATAAAGCATTTACACACAAAAAATCCGTCCCGACGGGACGGTTTCTTCGTTTTGTCGTATTATTTGAATGCCGCGTAGCACTCCTCAATCATCGGAATGGAGCTTGCAGCGCCCGCGCGGGAGACGCAGAGCGACGCCGCCTTCGCCGCCATCATCAGCGCATCCTTCGGCGAAGCGCCGTTGATGGTCGTTCCGAGATAAAAGCCGATAAAAGCGTCGCCTGCGGCGGTTCTGTCCCGCACAGGTACTTCGTAAATGGGCTGGTAAATGGTGTCGTCCTTGGTTATAAGCATCGCGCCCTTTGTTCCCATGGTGAGCAGAGCGTTCGCGTTCGGGAAGGCTCTGCGGATTGCGGAAATCAGTGCCTCCACATCCATGGGGCTTTCTCCGGTGAACTGCGCCGCCTCGAAGCGGTTAAAAAATATGTAAGAGAGCTTTTCGAGAGGAAGGTTCTTCAAATCCTTGGTGAACGGCGCAGGGTCTAGGGCGACCCGCGCCCCCATGGAAAGTGCCTTTTCCACAATAACGTCAATGGAGTTTATCTCGTTTTGCAAAAGCAGAATGTCGCCCCGGCGAATCTGCGCCATGGTATATTCAATCTGGTCGGCTGTAACGGTTTGGTTTGCGCCGCCGCAGACAATTATGCTTTTCGTTCCGTCCGGGTTCACCTGGATTATCGCACTTCCGGTGGGAACCTCTTTTTTACGTATGAGCGAAGTATTTACTCCGTTTTTATCAAGAATATTGAGCAGATATGTACCGTCTGCCATTCCTACACAGCCGGCGTGATAAACATCCGCACCGGAACGCGCAATGGCTATTGACTGGTTCAGCCCCTTTCCGCCCGGGAAAAAGCTTGTCTTTTTTGCGCGGACAGTCTCCTCCGGCCGGACAATATGATCCACTTGATACACATGATCAATATTAAGAGAGCCAAAGTTTATTATTTTCATTGTGCACATCCCCCCTCATTTTATATTATATCTTGTTTTATGAAAATTTCAAATAATATTTTTTATTTAACGGAAGCAATGCTGCCTTTCAGAGAAGCGGACATAAAAAAGCGCCCTTTCGGGCGTTTTTTTATGCTCATATTTTATTTGCGAGCTTTAAGTGCCGCCGCGGCAGTGCCAAGGGCGATAACCGCCGCATAAGCTATCTGCGCCGGAGCGCCGGTATTGGGGTTTGCCTCCGCCTTTGCGGGAACTGCCGGAATTTTGATGGTGTCGGTTCCGGTGGTGACTCTGTTCTCCTTGTATTCGTTCACATAGGCGGCAGTGCCTTTGCCGAGATCAATGTATTCTGAGGAAGCATTGGGGTTTACTTTTGCCATAGTATAGGTCATTTCGTATTTACCGCCCGCAAGCTCCGTAATACCGACATGGAACATGTATTCGGACTGGTCATATGTCCAGCCGTCCGGAGCGATCTGCGCTCTTTTGGAGATAATCCCGCGCAGCCCGTAAAGCGCATTCATATCGCCTTCGATAACGATAGTTCCTTTTGCGGTGCCTTTTCTGTCAACGGTGACGGAGAAGCCGTTCTCGTCGCCGGTGAGCGCGCCGGTGTAGCTGATTTTGTAATCAGCGTCGCTGTCTGAATACGTCGCGATGTCAAGGCTGTTTGCGTCGGGGCGGTCTGTTCTGGTTGCAAGGTTGTAATAGAAGGTGTGAGAACTCGGAGCAACGTTTCCTGTTTGCTTTACGGTTACGGAAACCGGAATTTCGATGCGCACCATTTTGCTGTTGGTTATATCGTAAGCTATTTCGCCTCTGTTGCCATAAAAACCGACTTCATACGGACCGTACACTTCGCTCTTATATCCGGCGATGGAGCGTTCGACAATTTTGACTTTATTATCAATAAAATTTGATTTTTCGCCCACAGGAATGGGGTCTACGCTGAGCTCCGCAACAGCTTCCCAGTTATTATTTTCGCCCAGAGTAACGGTTTGCACCAGCTCGCCGTCCACATAAATATCCGCCAAAACATCGTCGTGA
>USFO01000015.1 GCA_900553955.1 uncultured Oscillospiraceae bacterium | reverse complement strand
ACCTCTGGTGCACCAGTTGTCACGCCAGTGGCACAGCTGGGCAGCTATGTGCGGATCGGATAAACGCTGAAGGCATCTAAGCGTGAAGCCGTTCCCAAGATAAGATATCCCATCGCATTTAGCGAGTAAGACCCCTTGTAGACTACAAGGTTGATAGGCTCAATGTGTAAGCACGGTGACGTGTTTAGCTTGCGAGTACTAATTGGTCGAGGACTTGACCTTTTGCTTCCTCGCTCTTCAAATTATTCTTTCTCTCTGCGTCTTATCCAGTTTTCAGGGTTTTACCTGATACAATTTGCACCTTTAGCTCAGTTGGTAGAGCAGCTGACTCTTAATCAGCGGGCCCTGGGTTCGAGTCCCTGAAGGTGCACCAATACGGCCCGATGGTCAAGTGGCCTAAGACTTCGGCCTCTCACGCCGACAACGGGGGTTCGAATCCCCCTCGGGTCACCATTATGTGGTGCTGATTACGACGAGGATCCACCTGTTCCCATTCCGAACACAGAAGTTAAGCTCGTTCGTGCCGACAATACTTGGAGGGCAGCCTCCCGGAAAGATAGGTCGGTGCCGCAACAAAAAAGGACGATTTTAATCGTCCTTTTTTGTGCCCATTTCAAAGCAATATTATGGCAGAGGATGCCTGTAGTTTTGCATTTTCCCCGATGTGAAGCTAAAAAGGGATTTCAAAATCCCGCAAGCGGTGTTTATTACGGTGAGGCTCCACCTGTTCCCATTCCGAACACAGAAGTTAAGCTCACTCGTGCCGACAATACTCGGAGGGCAGCCTCCCGGGAAGATAGGTCGATGCCGCTACACAAAAAAGAACGGCTTTTTTCAAAAGTCGTTCTTTTTTTGTCGGTAGAACAGACTATTTAATGGTATTATTCTATAAAGAAGGAAATACTCGATAAAAAAACAGCACTTTTTCGTAAATATTTCGAAAAAACTAAAAAAACTGTACTTTAGTATGGTGTAAAGCATGATTATGTGTTATATTATAATAAAAGATGGTCGAAAGGGATTATAAGTAAATTCGGCAATCTAACAATAAACGTGAATTCGGCGGCGCTATGTGGCGAAGCCTGTTCAAAAACGGACTATGCACCGTAATTATAATGCATGGACAAATTGATTTATAGGAGGAAAAACACATGACTAAACGAATTTTAAGCATTCTGCTTTCCCTCATTATGATGGTGGGAGTTTTTTCCGTGGCGGCTTTTGCTGACCCTACAAGCTATGACTTGTATGTGAACGGCGAGCTTATCACAAGCGAAAAACTCACTGTTAAATGCGGAGAGGGCACGGCGACCTATAACCCCGCGGAAAAAACGCTTACGCTGAACAATGCCGAAATTACCGAAAGCAATTTAACTGCGGATAATTACGGTATTCGTGCAAAAGGCAGCGATGATTTGAACATCAAGCTCATCGGAAACAACAAAATTAACCTGCCTGAAAATGGCGGAATTATGGTAAACAACGATGTTTATATTTACGGCGACGGCAAGCTCACCATAGAAGCCCATGGGGAAGGCATCAGCGCTTTTGGGAATGTAGGCATTTATGAAAAAGCGGAGCTTGATATAATGAGCTATGACGGCATTGCCATTGCTTCCGAAAAAAATGTCTACATAGATAATTCAAAGGTAAAAGCCGTCGGTTTTAATGCAGGCATAGATGCCGTTGTGCTGGAAATTGAAAACAGCGAAGCGGTGCTTGAAGCGACCGGAAAAGAGCGCAACGCAGCTTTTATCAGAAACGAAGAAACGGGTGGCGCAGGGCGTATTAAAATAATCAATTCCAATGTTAAAGGAAAAAGCTACTATCCGGCTCTTTACTCGGTAGGTTACATTTTTGTTGATGGCGGCATGGTGGAATGTACCTCCACTGCGGACAGCGCAATTTGGGCCATAAAAGATATTATGCTTAAGGGCGGCGCAAAGCTTGTACTCGACGGTAAATATCCCTCAGGCTGCGGCGGTGAATTCTATATGTATGCCGCAGAGGTTATAGCAAAGAACACTAATCAGGAAAACATTCCGGCAATAGACTATGAAAGAGAAATTACGGCTTTTGAGGACTATCATTTCACCTACGCCATGGCGGAGGATTCCGAGGGAGCCAAAATAGATCTCCTTGAACGGGATGAAACTAAGTTCCTGAATTTGTATAAGAAAGTTCACTTCAAAACAGAGCCTATTATGCTCGTATATGAAATCCCCTTCGCCAAGGAGGTCAAGCTCGGCGGAAACACCGCACCGGGCAAAGAGGTTTTTGAGCTTGAGATTTTCAACATAGGCAACGGCAACGCCGAGGCATACAAGGATGTAACCGTTACGGCGAGAGCGGAAACCAACGGCGCGAAAAAGCACATGGGCAAAATCGTTTTCTCCGGACCTAAATATCAGTTCAGAGAGCTTGTCAGCGAGGGCTTCTATGTTCGTGAGAAGAACGGCGGCAAATCCGGATGGAAATATTCCGATCAGGTTTACCAAATCCAAATGGAGAGATCCGAAAACGGTTCCGATTTGGAAAATTACATAATTCACCCCGTTAAGGTTATGGTAGTTCAGAACGAAATTGTTTATGAAATCATGAACGAGCCGGTTAAAGAGATGAACTTTGTGAACATCTACACCGAAAACAGAAATTCCACAACCATACATATTGAAAACCCGAACAGAAAGCCTGATGAAAAGAACCCCAACACCGGCGCTCCCGCAGTCGGAATTGTACCCTCGGCCGTACTCGCGGCAGTGCTTGGAGCACACAAATAAAATTGCATTCATCACTTCTTCCTCATTTTTGAACTCAGGCAGGCGCCCCTTCGTGCGGTCAGGCACGGAGGGGTGCTTGCCGTTTGAGGGAAAATGCAAAATGGCGAAAAGGGCGGGCGTTCGCCGAAAAACGACAAAATTATTCCGAAACGGAATAATCATTGGAAAATTAACAAATTGTTCACGGTGAAAACTATTTCAAATATGTTCGTTCAAAGATATAATATAGGTGGCGCAAAAATATTTTATTTTTTTGAAAATTTTCCGCGGCGGAGTGCAACAAAACGGCGCTGCCGCCGCACTAATAATATGATAGCCATGATTGGTGGTGTGGTTATGAAAGTTGATATGAACCTGGTCACAAAAGCGTCCTCCGGCGATAGGGATGCTTTTGGCGAGCTTTACAATTCTTGCTATAAAGATTTGTATAAATTTGCATTGTACACACTCGGGAACGCGGATGACGCCGCGGACGTTGTTTCAGATACTTTTGTCGATATTTGGCGGGGGTTGCCGAAGCTGCGCGAGCCGGAGGCTTTTTCTTCGTGGGTGTTCCGAATTTTGAGTATACACTGCAAACGCGAAATCGGCACGCTTATCAAAAAGCGAAACACTTTTGATATTGACGATTTGATTGAAACGCCGTCGGACGGCAGCAGCGTGGAGGAGAATATTTCTGAATCCGCGGCGCTTGCTTCCGCCATGGCGCAGCTTGAACCGGATGAGCGTATGATTGTGGTGCTTTCGGCTTTGCACGGTTATACAAACCGCGAAATAGCGGATATGATGGGCAAGCCCCAGGGAACGATAAGCTCCAAGCTTCATCGTACATACGCCAAATTAAGAGAAATGTTAGGAGGTGAGAGCAATGCCTGAGGGCGGTCGAACAAGTTTTGAGCACGAGATTGACGAAAAACTGAAAAAGCTTGACACTCAAATCAAAGTACCTGAAATACCTGATGCTCAAGCCATTTTTGAGCGTGCAGAGAAAAAGAAAAATAATGTATTTTCGTTTCGTTCGGTGCGGTATGCGGCAGCCGCGGCAGTGATTCTCATCTGTGTGAGCATACCAACGGTTTCGATGCTTATGACCAAAAACGGCGTGGGCACGGATAATGCAGCCTTTATGGCTGCGCCGAAGGCACAGGACAGCGAAGATGCTGAAAAAAGCGCACCGCCGATGTTTGGCATCTCGTCTTCTGCAGTGCAGGAAGGTGCAGAAGAAAGTGAGGCGAGCGACGAACTCGTTACTGAGAACGGCATAACTGTAGGCGGAGCGCTTGAAAACTATTTTTCCTCCGAAAAGAAGTCCGAAAATCCGACCACCGGTGGTGGCGGAAGCGAGCGCGGCGCAGACTCCTTCACCGATACGCTGAACAGAAAGCGTACCGTGGATGTGGAAATCAACGAAGATTCCGTTTCCGTAATGCTGTACGATGTTTCCGGGCAAAGCGAGATTTTAACCGCGCTTTGGGTGGAGGGCGCGTTTGAAAGTGCGGGAATGACCGGAGATTACTATGTTGTTACGGTGAAAAAGGCCGTCACCCGCGAAGAATTTGAAAGCGGATACTATCTGCCCATGGTCGGAAGCCCGGAGGGCGGCGCAAGATACCTTTCGGAGGACGAAGTCTTTGTTTCCGACGAAATTACGGAAGCTGTATTCACTATTTCGGTATCAATAAATATTGAAAACGGCGGGTACGAAATTTACGCAACACTCACCTGATGAAAATGCCGCCCTTGTGGCGGCATTTTTGTACACTAAACATGATAATTTGAGCTTAATGCAAAGGGGAGCATATGGAGTGAAAGAAAGGATTCTTGCGGTGTTGCTTGCGCTTGCGCTGCTGCTTTGCGGCTGTGAGCCGCAACAGGAGGAAATTTCACAGCCGGAGAGCAGCGAAAGTAGCTCCGTGGAAAGCACGCCGGAACAAAGCACACCGGAAGTGAGCGAAGAAATCACCTTTCTGCGGGAGAATTTTCCTCGAATCGACGGCTCCACCTCTCTTATTCCGCTGGAGGCGGGCGTTCGCGCGGCGATTTTCGGCAAGAGCATTGAGCAGGCCGAAAAGGACGTGGCGCATACCACCACATGGGGCAGCTTCAAAAGGCTGCTTAGCGGCGACGCGGATATGATTTTCTCCACACCAATTTCCGCCGAGCAGCAGAAAATGGCTGACGAAGCGGGGATAAAGCTTGAGCAAGTGCCTGTGGTGAAAGAGGCGTTCATCTTTGCGGTGAACGCAAAAAATCCGGTGGATGCGCTTTCTCAGCAGCAGATTAAAGACATTTATTCCGGCAAAATCACCAACTGGAAGCAGGTCGGGGGCAGCGACGAGCCAATAATCGCCTATCAGCGGAACATGGACTCCGGCAGCCAGAACTATATGATTGACTTTATGGGCGAAACGCCGCTTATGGAAGCGCCCACGGAGCTGCGCCCCGGCAGCATGGGCGGGCTTATGGACGTTATCGCGCCAAATGACGGTTCATTAGGCTCAATCGGCTATTCCGTCTACGCATACGCGGCGGATATGTACGGAACCGGCGACAATATCAAGTTCATCAAGGTTGACGGCGCTGCGCCCACAAAGGAGACTATAATTTCCGGCGAATATCCGCTGAGCAGCTACAACTACGCCATTTTCCGCGCTGACGAGCCGGAGGAGGGCGCGGTGCGCCGCCTTGCGGAGTGGATGACAAGCTATGACGGACAGCTTGCCGCCGCAAAGGCGGGTTATGCCACGGTGGAGGATATCGGGTTCGATTACAGCCAAAGCGCCCTCAAAAAGTACGAGGCGAAGGGCACGGGCATCGCCTACCCCGGCAGCGTGCCGCCCTATGAGTACGATATTGAGTTTAAGAAAGAACGCGAATACGAGGGCGAAAAATACTTCCGTTATAGTGATGCCTATACATTCGAGCAGCGCGAAAACGGGACTTACAACGCAGGGTTTATCTGCGACAAAGAGCTTCGGCGCGAGGTGGAAAATTTCGTGAACGAGGCGGTCAAAACTGTTTCCGCCGACGAAGAAAATATGCAGAAGTTCATCGAAAAGAGCTGTTCGCTGGAATCAGGTGACCCAAGTCATTGGTATGGAACTTACCTTACGCCAAGAGGATTGGTTACAGAGGCTGAGATAAAAAACGGCTACCTTTCGGTATATGTCGGACTGTCTTATTATGTGGAAATTCAGGAAGGCTATGAAAGATTCTATCGTAGCGAAACGGCGGTTTGGGACATGATTTCCGGCAAGCGC
Organism: uncultured Oscillospiraceae bacterium; assembly: GCA_900553955.1. Classification (GTDB taxonomy): domain Bacteria; phylum Bacillota; class Clostridia; order Oscillospirales; family Ruminococcaceae; genus UMGS1668. The sequence goes on along the minus strand of USFO01000015.1, from coordinate 16,159 downwards.
CTTGCGCCGGAGGGGCTTTTCTACGAAGGCGTCGACATCGCGAAGGTAATTAACGAGTATATAAGCGTTGAAACTCTGCGCGAAGAAGATATGTTCATCGGTTCTTACAAGATGAAGGCGGACTTCGCCGGACTTACGGAAGGCGGCTGGCACCTCACTGCGGACGCGATTTACTTCGACAACGACAACCCCTACTTCGCCTATGGGTACAAGTTTTCGCTGGCGGATTTGCCGGACGATGTAATGGTTACCAAGCAGCCGCGTGCCGTGGGCACAAGGGCGCGCATGATTGAAGAAAGCAAGCGGTTCCGAGTTATAAATACAACGACACATGGGGTTATAAGCGACGACGATTTTTGCACATACGAACTGCTTTATGAGGACAGCTACCCCGGTGCGAAAAAGATAAACGAGTTTATTGAAAGCTACATTAAGGAGAACTTCACGGAGGAAAAGGTGAGAAAATATTTCGCCGGGAAGAATGTGGACATTGATAGCGACGATGTGTACTTTGAACTTGGCGGAGCGGATTTTTACACAACGGATTTGGGCGGAAAGTATATAAACTTTTACACAGGGGAACTGGTTGCTATAAGAATGGACAAGATAGACGGCAGCTATGTAGAGAGCAAATTCACATATCCGTATTCCTGTGATGTATATTTTGACCCGCAGACGGGTGAACAAATAGATTCAAACAATGTTGAACGGTACAGCTAAACTTGTTAAAAGGGGGTATAAAAAATGACAAAAAAGATTTTGGCATTGGCTTTGGCGTTTGCGCTGCTGCTTTGCGGCTGTGAGCCGCAGCAGGAGGAAATTTCTCAGCCGGAAAGCAGCTCTGCGGTGAGCGAGCCGGAGGTGAGCGAGGAAATTGCTTTTCTGCGGGAGAATTTTCCGCGAATCGACGGCTCCACCTCGCTTATTCCGCTGGAGGCGGGCGTTCGCGCGGCGATTTTCGGCAAAAGCATTGAGCAGGCCGAAAAGGACGTGGCGCATACCACCACATGGGGCAGCTTCAAAAGGCTGCTTAGCGGCGACGCGGATATGATTTTCTCCACACCAATTTCCGCCGAGCAGCAGAAAATGGCTGACGAAGCGGGGATAAAGCTTGAGCAAGTGCCTGTGGTGAAAGAGGCGTTCATCTTTGCGGTGAACGCAAAAAATCCGGTGGATGCGCTTTCTCAGCAGCAGATTAAAGACATTTATTCCGGCAAAATCACCAACTGGAAGCAGGTCGGGGGCAGCGACGAGCCAATAATCGCCTATCAGCGGAACATGGACTCCGGCAGCCAGAACTATATGATTGACTTTATGGGCGAAACGCCGCTTATGGAAGCGCCCACGGAGCTGCGCCCCGGCAGCATGGGCGGGCTTATGGACGTTATCGCGCCAAATGACGGTTCATTAGGCTCAATCGGCTATTCCGTCTACGCATACGCGGCGGATATGTACGGAACCGGCGACAATATCAAGTTCATCAAGGTTGACGGCGCTGCGCCCACAAAGGAGACTATAATTTCCGGCGAATATCCGCTGAGCAGCTACAACTACGCCATTTTCCGCGCTGACGAGCCGGAGGAGGGCGCGGTGCGCCGCCTTGCGGAGTGGATGACAAGCTATGACGGACAGCTTGCCATAGCAAAGGCGGGCTATGCCACGGTGGAGGACATAGGCTTTGACTATGAGGAAAGCACCATGGCAAAATACGCCGCCGTCGGCACCGGAATGAAGTATCCGGGCAGCGTGCCTTCGTATGAATTTGTTCCCGCAGGTGAAGCTTTTGATTGGAATATTTATAATTTCAGGGAGCAGGGAAGCTACGAGCCGCTGTTCATAGCGGATGAGAACCTTCGTACCGAGGTGAAAAAATTTATCGCCGAAAGTGCCGCAAAGGTTACAGAGGATTACGACGTCATGATGAAATTTATCGATGTTAACACGGAGGGCGACGGCGAGTGGAAAACATACAGCGCGGGAATTACATACCCCTATGGCAACGCGCAAATTGACGGCGAAAAATATGCCGTTATTGCTACGGTGAAAAACGGCTATCTTTCCGTTGCGGTGACTATGGGCTATACATATAACGTGCAGGACGGTTACGACAGATATTATTGCACGGAAACCGCGGTTTGGGATATGCTTTCCGGCAAGCGCCTTGCTCCGGAGGAGCTGTTCTATGAGGGCATTGACATTGCAAAGGCGCTTAATGACTATGTAAACGCAAGAAGCCAGACAGTTAATCACTGGACTGAAGGACCGGTTGACTTTAAGACTGACTTTACCGGACTTACGGAAAGCGGCTGGCACATCACGGCGGATGCAATTTATTTCGATAATGACAACCCATATTTCCTTGAGGGATACACTTTCCCGTTTGACAAACTGCCCGACGGCATTATGATTACGGAGCAGCCGCGGGAAATGGGCGGCGCCCTTGCGAACGGAGTTACGGAAGAAAAAGAGTTCCGCGAAGTTCTTAGCACAAAGAATGGAAAACTGCTCGGCGGGGATAACTATGGAACATATTATTTGCTTAAAGAGGACAGCTACCCCGGTGCAAAAAAGATAAATAAATTTATAGAGGACTATTTGAACAAGTACGGAACGAATGAAGCCGTTTACGGCTATTACAAGGGGCTGGGGCTTGACCCTGACGCAGAGGGCAATTATTTTGATCCGGGCAGCTTTGACAGCTATATCAGAGACTTTGGCGGAAAGTATATCTGCTTTATCAGTTTGGAACCGACGCTTGAGGTGGACAACAACAGAGGCGATTACACAAGCACAACATATTATTACAAATACAGTAAAGTGGTGTTTTTCAATCCGCAGACAGGCGAAGAAATCGACTGGCGGGATATGATTTCGGACGAGTACGAGAACGCGAAAGGCTCGAATTATAAGAGAAAATCCTATGATGACAAAGAGCGCTACAAGCTTAGATGGGTAGATGACGGCGACGACGGATTTACATTCTCCTTTGAGGATTTTTCCCTCTATTTAACTGTTCCGCATGAATACATTAACTGGTAACGCACAGAGTGCTTTGCGGCGAAGGCTATGCTTTCGCCGCTTTTTCGTTTTATTTATAATATTGTAATTGAAAAAAAACGCATGAAGGTGTATAATATATTTTGGAATTTTATGTACCGGAGGAAAACATGGCAAAGAAACGCGAGGAATACGGAAACGAAAGCATACAGTCCCTAAAGGGCGCGGACAGAGTAAGAAAGCGCCCTGCGGTTATATTCGGTTCGGACGGAATAGAGGGCTGCGAGCACGCGGTTTTTGAAATTATATCAAACTCCATCGACGAAGCCAGAGCGGGCTACGGCGACAGGATCGTTATTACGAGATACAAGGACGGCTCCATAGAGGTGGAGGACTTCGGACGGGGCTGCCCGGTGGACTGGAACAGCAATGAGCAGCGCTACAACTGGGAGCTGCTTTTCTGCGAGCTTTACGCCGGCGGCAAATACGACGCGGGCGGAGATTACGAATATTCCCTCGGTCTGAACGGACTGGGTCTTTGCTCAACGCAGTATTCCTCCGAATGGATGGATGTTGAAATCTGCCGTGACGGATTTTTGTATAATCTTCATTTTGAGCACGGCGAAAATGTGGGCGGAATGAAAAAGGAAGCCACCAATCGCAGAAAAACAGGCTCCAAAATTCGCTGGAAGCCGGACGATCAGGTGTTCACCGACATAATTGTGCCCCTTGAATGGTTTCAGGAGGCAATAAAAAGACAGGCGGTGGTAAACGCCGGACTGCTGTTCATTCTGAGGGATCAAAAGCCCACTGGGGGCTTTGAAAGCTTCGAGTATCTTTATCAGAACGGCATTTCCGACTATGTAAAGGAGCTTGTGGGCAGCGAACAGACCCTTACCGGAGTGCAGTTTTGGCAGGGTGAACGCACCGGCCGCGACCGCGAGGACAAGCCGGAGTACAAGGTGAAAATGCAGTTCGCCTGCTGCTTTTCAAACAGGGTAAAGCTCATTGAATACTACCACAACTCAAGCCATCTTGAGCACGGCGGCTCGCCGGAAAAGGCGGTTAAATCCGCTTTCGTAAGTCAGATTGACGCCTATATAAAAAGCTCCGGCAAGTATTTGAAGAATGAGAGCAAAATAAGCTTCCAGGACGTGGAGGAATGTCTGATTTTGGTGTCCTCGTCCTTCTCAAGCCAGACCTCCTACGAGAACCAGACCAAAAAGGCCATTACGAACAAGTTCGTGGCGGAGGCCATGACGGATTTCCTCAAGCATCAGCTTGAAGTTTTCTTCATAGAAAATCCGGACGACGCCGCAAGGGTCGCGGAGCAGGTGCTCATCAACAAGCGCAGCCGGGAAAATGCGGAAAAGACCCGTATGAACCTCAAAAAGAAGCTCACCGCCACCATGGATATGACAAACCGGGTGCAGAAGTTCGTGGACTGCCGCACCAAGGATATTTCCCGCAGGGAGATTTACATTGTGGAGGGCGATTCCGCATTGGGCGCCTGCAAGCAGGGAAGGGACTCCGAGTTTCAAGCGATTATGCCCGTTCGCGGAAAAATTCTGAACTGCCTCAAGGCGGACTACGACAAAATCTTCAAAAGCGACATTATAACCGACCTGCTCAAGGTTTTGGGCTGCGGCGTGGAGGTAAAAAGCAAGGCGAACAAGGAGCTTTCCTCCTTTGACCTTGAAAATCTGCGCTGGAACAAGGTTGTAATCTGCACCGATGCGGATGTGGACGGTTATCAGATAAGAACGCTTATTCTTACCATGCTTTACCGCCTCACTCCCACGCTTATAGAAAAGGGGTATGTGTTCATAGCGGAATCGCCCCTTTACGAAATAAACTGCAAGGACGACACCTATTTTGCCTATACAGAGGAGGAAAAGGCGCGCATTACCGAAAAGCTCGGCAAGGCGAAATACACGGTGCAGCGTTCCAAGGGACTTGGTGAAAATGAGCCGGATATGATGTGGCTCACCACCATGAACCCGGAAACCCGCAGACTTATTAAAGTTACCCCCAGCGAAGCCGCCGCCACGGAGCAAAAGTTCAATATGCTTTTGGGCGACGATTTGCAGGGAAGAAAGGATCATATTGCCACAAACGGCTATCTGTATCTGGACGATATGGATTTGTCTTAATATAAAGGAAAGGACGGGCGCGGAATTGATAGCGAAAATAGCAGTTGACAAGGCCGCGTTCGGCTTTGATAAGCTTTTTGATTATTCCGTTCCGAAGGAGCTGGAGCGGCGGGCAAAGCCCGGTTGCCGGGTGCTTGTTTCGTTCGGAGCGGGGGCACAGAAACGGCAGGGAATGATTTTTGAGACCGCCGCAGAGCCGGAGGATTCTTCGGTGAAGATAAAGGACATAGCGGCGGTGCTCGATAGAGAGCCGGTGCTGTCGCCGGAGCTTACGGCATTGGCGAGGTACCTTGCGAGAAGCACCTTTTGCCCGCTGTTTGAAGCGGTCAAGGCCATGCTCCCGCCGGGACTGAACTACAAGCCCTCGTACAGGTATTTCGCCGAGGCGAAAGAGGGAACAAACGACGAGGAGCAGCGCATTATAAACTGGCTGCTCAAGAAAAAAGGCGGCGCAGAGGGCAAGGCTATAAACAAGGCGTTCGGATATTCTGACAGCAGCCTTATAAGCTCCATGGCGCAGCGGGGACTGCTCCGCAGAGAGGAGGAGGCTCGCCGCCGGGTGGGAGACGAAACGCAGAGGATGGTTCGCCTTTCCCAAAGGCAGCTTGAGCTTGCGGCGGAGGGCGAAAGCCTTGTGAAAAAGCCCACGGAAAAGCAGGCGCAGGTTCTGGAGCTGCTTTCCGAGGCGGAGTTTATCTGCATAAAGGAGATAGGCTACTTCACTGACGCCACAAAGGCCGTCGTAGACGGACTTGAGAAAAAGGGCGCGGTGGAATATTACGAGCAGGAGGTCTTTCGCACGCCGTACAGGGACGCTGTGAGGACGCTCGACATAAACGAGGTGGTTTTGTCCGAGGAGCAGCAGCGGGCGTATGACGGAATTTCCGCAATATGCGACTCCGGCAACGCCGAAACGGCGCTGCTTTTCGGCGTGACCGGCAGCGGCAAAACTCAAGTCTTTATGAAGCTCATTCAGCGGGAAACGGAGCGGGGCAGGCAGGTAATTCTTATGGTTCCGGAAATTTCTCTGACCCCGCAGATGATAAACAAGTTCACCGCATACTTCGGCGGAAGCGTTGCGGTTATGCACAGCTCGCTTTCCGCAGGGGAACGCATTGACGAATGGAAGCGTATAAATTCCGGCGAGGCGAAAATCATAATCGGAACCCGCTCCGCGGTGTTTGCTCCGGCGAAGAACCTCGGACTTATCATAATGGACGAGGAGCAGGAGCAAAGCTATAAATCCGACCGGGCGCCGAGATTCCACGCAAGGGATGCGGCAATGTTCCGGTGCTCAAGGCTGAAAATTCCGCTGGTGCTCGCCTCGGCTACTCCGTCAATAGAGAGCTTTTACCGTGCTCAAACGGGAAAATACAGGCTTTTCGAGATAAAAAACCGCTACGGAGACGCAAAGCTGCCGAATTCGGTGATTGTGGATATGCGCGAGGAAACCATGAGAGGGAATAGCGGCGTGCTCAGCGAAGCGTTGGCGCAGGAGCTGAAATATAACCTTGAGCACGGCGAGCAGTCCATTCTGCTTATGAACCGCAGGGGATATAACACGGTGGCGCGCTGCGCCCGCTGCGGCACGGTAAAGGAATGTCCGCACTGCAACATACCGCTGATATATCATAAGGCGAACGGCAAGCTTATGTGCCACTACTGTGGTCACAGCGAGCCTGCAACCATTATCTGCGAGGCCTGCGGCAGCGAATACGTTATGTATACCGGCTGCGGAACGCAGAAGGTCGAGGACGAAATAGCGGGGCTTTTCCCAAAAGCGAGGATACTCCGCATGGATCTTGACACCACCATGGCAAAATTCAGCCACGACAGGCATTTTGCGGACTTCGCCGCGGGAAAATACGATATAATGGTGGGCACTCAGATGGTGGCAAAGGGGCTTGACTTCCCGAATGTGACGCTTGTCGGCGTTCTGGCGGCGGATATGTCCCTCTACGGAGGAGATTACCGCAGCTATGAGCGAACCTTCGGGCTGCTCACTCAGGTTATAGGCAGATGCGGCAGGGCAAAGCTCTCCGGCAGGGCTTACATACAGACATATTCGCCGGAGCACAGCGTAATAGAGCGTTCCTGCGCGCAGGACTATGCGCTGTTCTACGCGGACGAGATAATCAACCGCAAGGTTATGCTTTATCCGCCCTTTTGCGGAATGGGCTCGGTGCTTTTTTCCGGTCAGAGCGAAATAAAGACCAAAGAGGCGGCGCAGGCGTTCTTGAAGCTGCTTGAGCAAAAGATAGAGGGCAGCGGCATGCCCATTCGCCTGCTGGGACCCACGCCCTCCTCCGTTGCGAAGATGGCGGACAAATACCGCTGGAAGTTAATTGTGAAGTACCGTCCGGGGAACGCTTTTTGCGAGATGATGGGCGAGGCGCTGAAAGAGTTTGCAAAAAATAAAGAATTCGTTAAAATTGAGGTCACGGCTGACCCTTATGATATAAACTGAAAAGAAAGGTGATAAAATAATGGCACTGAGAAATATAGTTAAAGACGGGGATCCTATTCTGCGGAAGGTTTGCAGACCCGTTGAAAAATTCGACGACAGACTCGCCTCCCTTTTGGACGATATGGCGCAGACCATGCATGAGGCGGACGGCGTGGGTATTGCGGGGCCGCAGGTGGGAATTATGAGAAGACTCTGCGTTGTGGACTGCTATGACGAGGACGGCGTAATCGAGCTTGTGAACCCGGAAATTATAGAAAAATCCGGCGAACAGACCGGAAGCGAGGGCTGCCTTTCCTTCCCGGGAAAGTTCGGCACAGTGACCCGCCCCATGCACGTCACCGTTCGGGCACAGGACAGAAACGGCAATATCTTTGAAAAGAGCGGCGAGGGACTTAAAGCCCGGGCATTCTGCCACGAAATTGACCATCTGAACGGAGTATGCTTCGTTGACCTTGCCACGGAGCTTCACTACGAGAACGACTCCGACGGAGATGTGGAGGATATTGAGGAATGAAGGATATGCGAATAGTCTTTATGGGAACGCCGGACTTTGCCGCCGCCATTCTCGAAAGGCTTATTTCCACCGGGCGGAACGTGGTGGGAGTTTTCTCTCAGCCGGACAAGCCCGTGGGCAGAAAGCAGATAATCGAGCCTACTCCGGTTAAAAAGCTTGCTTCGGAGCACGGCATACCGGTGTTTCAGCCCGTCAAAATGAAGGACGGAACCGCCCTTGAGATGATGAAGAGCCTTTCGCCGGATATAGCGGTTGTGGCGGCATACGGCAGAATTCTGCCGAAGGAGCTGCTCGACGTGCCGCCCTTGGGCTGCGTCAACGTTCACGGAAGCCTGCTTCCGAAGTACAGGGGCGCTGCGCCCATTCAGTGGTCGGTGATAAACGGCGATAAAATAACCGGCGTCACCACCATGTATATGGCGGAGGGCATGGACACCGGCGATATGATTTTGAAGCTTGAAACGGAAATCGGCGAGGACGAAACCGCGGGAGAGCTTTTCGACCGTATGGCGGCTTTGGGAGCGGATTCCATTGAAAAAACACTGGAGCTTTTCGATAACGGCGCCGTGCCCCGCACTCCGCAAAACGAGGCGGAGGCAACCATGGCTCCCATGCTCAAAAAGGAGATGGGGGAGCTTGACTTCGGCAAATCAGCCGAGGAAATTCACAATTTGGTGCGGGGACTTTGCCCCTGGCCGGTGGCGTTCACTTATGTGGACGGCAAAAGCGTGAAAATCTACAAGGCGGACAGGGTCGAGGGATATTCCGGAGCACCCGGAGAGCTGCTTGACGAAAAAAGGTTCATCCTGGGCTGCAGGGACGGCGCAGTGGAGCTTTCAATCGTTCAGCCGGAGGGAAAAAAGCAGATGAGCGGCGGCGACTTCATCCGCGGCAAACGCCTTGCAAAGGGAACGGTTATTCCCTTTGGCAGAGAGAACAAGTAAAGGAGAGATTTTATGCCATATTTCTACGGTATTGATATAACATATTTCATATTTATTATTCCGGCGCTCATTTTCGGACTTTGGGCGCAGATTTCGGTAAAATCCGCATTCTCAAAGTACAGCCGGGTTTCCACCGCAAGGTGCATTACCGGTGCGGAGGCGGCGAAGCTGATTTTGGAGCAGAACGGCATCTACGACGTGACCATTCGCCATATCTCCGGCAGTCTTACGGACAATTTCAACCCGCGGGAAAAGACCATAAACCTTTCCGACGAGGTTTATAACAGCACCTCCGTTGCGGCAATCGGCGTTGCCGCCCACGAAACCGGACACGCCATTCAGCACGCGGTGGGTTACAGCCCCATAAAAATCCGCGAAGCGATTATTCCGGTGACTCAGGTGGGCTCTTGGATGTATTTCCCCATTATTTTACTCGGACTTGTGTTTTCCTCGCAGACCCTGCTGAATGTGGGTATACTCCTTTTCGGAACCATCGCACTTTTCCAGCTTGTGACCCTGCCGGTGGAGTTTAACGCCTCCAACCGCGCGATTATGACGCTTCAGAACAACGGCATACTTTACGGAAACGAAATAACCGGCGCAAAAGCGGTGCTCAGGGCGGCGGCTCTGACCTATGTTGCGGCGCTTGTTTCCTCTTTGGCGCAGCTTTTGCGGCTTATAGTCCTTTTCGGCGGGCGCAGAAGCAGAGATTAAGTTTTTTAAGGAGTTTTTATGGCGGACAAGGCAAGATTGCTGGCGGCAAGGGCGCTGCTGCGGGTTTCCTCCGGCGGATTTTCTAATATAGTGCTTGATTCCATGCTTGGGGAAGCGAAGCTTGACCAAAGGGATAAGGCATTTGCAAGCGCGCTTTTTTACGGAGTTTTGGAGCGCAGAATAACAATAGATATTTTAATACGGCGTTATTCCGCCATACCTCCGGAAAAGCTCGACCCGGAGGCGGCGGAGGTGCTCCGCATGGGATTTTATCAGCTTCTCTATATGAATTCCGTGCCGGACAATGCGGCGGTGAACGAGTCCGTGGAGCTTATAAAGGAGCTGGGCTGCCCGAAGGCATCCGGTTTTGTGAACGGAATTTTGCGCGCCTTTGTGCGAAACGGCAAGAATGCGGATTTCAGCCGTCTGCCGGGAATAGAGCGCCTTTCGGCGGAGTATTCCGCACCCCTTTGGCTCTGCAAAAAGTGGTGCCTTGAGTTCGGGCCGCAGAGAACGCAAAGGGCGCTGCGAGCCTGCCTTGGCGCACCGCCCATTTATGCCAGAGTGAACACCGTAAAGGCTGATGCTCATGCGGTTTGCGAGGCTTTGAGCACGGAGGGTGCTTCTGCAAAGCCCGCGGAAATTTTCCAAAACGCCATTATAATCGAATCCCCGGCTTTGCAGAATACAAAGGCTTACATGGACGGACTTTTCCATGTTCAGGATATTTCCAGCCAGTTCTGCGCCGCCGCACTCGGCGCAAAGCCCGGCGACAGGGTGCTTGACGTTTGCGCTGCACCCGGCGGAAAGACCTTTACCGTGGCGGAGATTATGGAGAACAGGGGCGAGGTTGTCGCCTGCGACCTGCATGCAAAGCGCGCAAAGCTTGTGAAAACCGGCGGCGAACGCTTGGGACTTGGGATAATCACCGCAAGGGCGAATGACGCCACCGTATATGACGAGTCCTTCGGCAAGTTTGACAAGGTGCTCTGCGACGTGCCCTGCTCCGGCTTGGGAGTAATTCGCCGCAAGCCGGAAATTCGCTTCAAAAAGCCGGAGGATTTACAGAGCTTGCCGAAAATTCAGTATAGAATAGCTGCAGCCTCCGCAAAATATCTCAAGGAGGGCGGCGTGCTTGTGTATTCCACATGCACCCTCTCAAGGGATGAAAACGAAAACGTGGTAAAGCAGCTTATGGAGCGGGAGGGACTTTTGCCCGAAAAGCTTCCGGAGGAGCTGCAAAAATATTCGGCGGACGGATATTCCGTCACGCTGCTGCCGGGAGAAATAAATTCCGACGGATTTTATTTCGCAAGATTAAGAAAGGGGAAAGCCGAATGACCGACCTTCGCTCTCTTACATACGAAAAGCTTTGCGGCGAGGTAAAGAATATGGGGCTGCCCGCTTTCCGCGCAAAGCAGATTTACGAATGGCTGCACCAAAAGCGCGCCGCAAGCTACGACGAGATGACGAACCTGCCCGCCGCTCTGCGGGAAAGGCTCAAGGCGGAGTATCCCTTGGCGGATGTGGTTATCGAGCGCAAGCTGGTTTCCAAAATAGACGGTACGGTTAAGTATCTGTTCCGCCTTGGGGACGGCGAGCATGTGGAGGGCGTTCGCATGGCGTATAAGCGGGGCGGAAGCCTCTGCATTTCCACCCAATGCGGCTGCCGCATGGGCTGCACCTTCTGCGCCTCGACCCTTACAGGGCTTTGCCGGAACCTCACCCCCTCTGAAATGCTCTGCGAGGTGTACCTTGCGGCTAAAGACGCGGAGGAAAGCGGCGAAAAAATCGCATCCATGGTGCTCATGGGCATAGGCGAACCCCTCGACAACTTCGACAATGTGATGGACTTCCTCACCATAGTTACATCGGAGCAGGGCTTTAACCTCGGCATGAGGCATATTTCCCTTTCCACCTGCGGGCTTGTGGATAAAATCTATAAGCTTGCGGAGAGGAAGCTTCAGCTCACCCTTTCGGTGTCCCTTCATGCGCCGAACGACGAAATTCGCCGCCGCACCATGCCCATAGCAAGAAGATACCCCATAGAGGAGCTTATCAAGGCCTGCAAGGACTATTTTGACACCACCGGACGGCGAATTTCCTTTGAATACGCCCTTATCGACGGTGTGAACGACAAGCCGGAGCACGCTATGGAGCTTATTGCGCTGCTGAAGGGCATGGGCGCTCATGTGAACCTAATTCCGGTGAACAGAGTGAATGAAACCGGCTACCGCCGGGGAAAGAGGGAGAGCGTGGAGGCCTTCTGCAAGCTGCTCAATGACAACGGACAGAACGCCACCGTTCGCCGTGAGCTGGGCAGCGATATAAACGCAGCCTGCGGTCAGCTTCGCCGAAGCGTGATGGATAAGGAGCACGGCGGAACTTTTTCCGAAGAAACTCGGCAAAATGTTTGACATACGGCGCATTTAGATATAAAATTATAAGATACAAAGGGCATAACGGTTTTTGACAAAGAGGTGAATGATATGCTAAAAGCAGTGGGCAAAACGGATATAGGCAACATAAGAGAAATCAATCAGGACGATTTCAACTGCGGCGTTCTGGGAGAGGACGCAGTGTTCGCGGTGGTATGCGACGGTATGGGCGGCGAAAAGGGCGGCCATATCGCAAGCCGCACGGCGGCAGACATTGTTACGGACAGCGTTACCGCGGCCTACGGCAGCGGATTTGGGGATAACTCCATCCGCGGGATACTTCAAACGGCGGTTACGGCGGCGAACATCTCCGTGTTCGACCGTTCACAGCGCGACCCGGATCTTCGGGGCATGGGAACCACCATTGTGGCGTGCATAGTCTGCGACGGAATTGCACATATTGTGCATGCGGGGGACAGCAGAGCATATCATATTACCGCAGAGGGAATAGAGCAGATGACTAAGGATCATTCCGTGGTGCAGCTCCTTGTGGACAGAGGCGAAATCACTCAGGACGAGGCGCGCTTCCACCCCAAAAAGCATTTTATCACCAGGGCGCTGGGCGTTATGTCCATAATTGACCTTGACTACTGCGAATTTGCCCTTGACGAGGGCGAAGCGATTATAATATGCACCGACGGACTTTCCAATTACTTCACAAGCGGCGAGCTTTTCGATATGGTAAAGGCGGCCGGCTACGGAAAATGCGTCGACAAGCTTATAAATGCCGCCAAAAAAGCCGGCGGAGCGGACAATATTACCGTTGTCTGCATTTCAAAATAATGCCGGAGGAGCTTAATGGACAGATATATTGGTAAAAAACTTGACGGGCGGTATGAGATAAAAGAGATTATCGGCGTTGGCGGAATGGCAAACGTTTACCGCGCATACGACAGTATCGACGACCGCACCGTTGCGGTGAAGATACTTCGGGATGAGCACATGCAGAACGACGAGCTGCTTCGCCGCTTCCGCAACGAGTCAAAGGCGATTGCGGTGCTCTCCCACCCCAACATTGTAAAGGTTTACGATGTAAGCTTTAACGAGGATATTCAGTATATCGTGATGGAATACATCGACGGAATAACCCTTAAAGAGTATATCGAACAGCAAAAGGTGCTCCGCTGGAAAGAGGCGGTGCATTTTACCGTACAGATTTTGAGGGCGCTTCAGCACGCCCACGACAAGGGCATTGTTCACAGGGATATAAAGCCCCAGAACATCATGCTCCTTGCGGACGGAACCATTAAAGTGGCGGACTTCGGTATTGCCCGCTTTGCAAGGGCGAGCCAGCAGACTGTTACCGATAAAGCCATAGGCTCCGTACACTACATCAGTCCGGAGCAGGCAAAGGGCGACGTCACCGACGAAAAAAGTGACATCTATTCCGTGGGCGTTATGCTCTATGAAATGACCACGGGCAAGCTGCCCTTTGACGCGGAAAGCCCGGTTTCCGTCGCATTACAGCAAATTCAGAGTCAGCCGAAAAGACCCCGCAGCATAAATCCCGATATTCCGGAGGGGCTTGAGGATATAATTATCCGCGCCATGCAGAAGGATCCCGCAAGGCGGTATCAGTCCGCGGCGGAGATGCTTCGGGATATAGACGAGTTCAAACGCGACCCCACAGTAAGCTTTGAATACAAATACACCGAACCGGAAGAAATGTCTATTACAGAGAATTTTACTAAAACGGCAAAGAAAACAAAGAAAATTAAGGACGAACAGGTGCGCTCCGCGCCCGTTGTGCCGGTGCTCACCGGCATAACCGTGGCATTCATCATAGTGGCGATTTTGTTCCTAATCGGAATTATGGCAATGGTTCGCCCTTTTGAGGAAGTCCCCGACACCACCGCCCCGAACCTTGTCGGAATGGACATTGAAGAGGCGAAAAAGCAGTATTCCAAATTCAACATAGAGGTGGAGTCCTCCGCTTTCCACGATTCCTATGACAAAGACGTTATTTATTATCAGAACGTGAAGCCGGGCATGACCGTTAAAGAAAAAAGTACCATCAAGGTGAAAATTTCAAGCGGCGTGCAGTCCTTCAGCCTTGCGGATTATACGAATTTCGAGGAAAATCAGGTTTACGCGATTCTGAGTGAAAATGATGTAGAATTTAACCGTATTTATGAATGGAATGACAATATTCCTGAAGGATATGTTATTTCAACTGAGCCGGGCGCTGATACGGTTGTGGATAAAGGAACTGTTGTTATAATTCGTATAAGTAAAGGGCCGGAAACTACTTACGTAGAGGTTCCAAATGTACTTGGCTATAAGCTTAATGATGCAAAGTTGATGCTTAATTCGAAGGGAATTAGGATTGGTAATGTAACTCGTGTGGAAAGTACTCAGGCAGGCACGGTGGTTCTTGATCAAAGCCTTGCTGCGGGTACACAAGTGCAAAAAGGAAATGCTACCATTGACCTTGTAATTGCCATGGAGCGGGACAGCGAAGCGAACTCCGTAACCCTTGATATTCCGCTTCCGAGCGACAACCGCAGCGTTCAGTTGGAGGCGTTCATAAACGGAAGCCCTGCGGCGGCGGAGACTATCAACCCCTATATGATGTCGAGCTGGACGGTAACGCTCACCGGCGAAGGTATAAACACAGTGAGCATTTACTATGATGACAAGCTCTATCGGGCGTATTCCGTGGACTTCACCGACTGCACCTATATGCTCGTCAGCGACAATTCCTCCGAGTTCGGACACTGATTGCGGAGGAAGAATGACCGATAAAAGAAATTTCAATGAAAATGAAGATAAGTCCCTCCCCAAAGAGGAGGGACTTATCATTAAGGCGACGGGCGGATTTTATTATGTGCTCTGCGGCGAAGTAACCTACGAATGCCGCGCCAGAGGCGTTTTTCGCAAGCGGGAGCAGTCGCCGCTCGTGGGCGACAGGGTTACTGTTTCCGTTTTGCCGAACGAAAAGGGCTATATCTACGCCATTCACGAAAGAAAAAACTCCCTCGTGCGGCCGCCGCTTGCGAACATAGATCAGCTTGTGATGGTGGTCTCCGTGGCGGAGCCTGCACCGAATTTGCTCGTTATGGACAAGCTTATTGCCGTGGCGGAGCATCAGGACGTGGAGCCGGTGCTCGTTTTCACCAAATGCGACCTTGCCGACCCTGCGCCTTATGCGGAAATTTACCGCAAGGCGGGCTTTCGGGTTTACGAGGTGTGCTCAACCGAGCACCGGGGCACAGGCGCCGTGCTCGAAATGCTAAGGGGCAGGGTGAGCGCCTTCTGCGGCAACTCCGGAGCGGGAAAATCCACCCTGCTCAACGAGATTTTGCCGGAGCTTTCGCTTTCCACCGCGGAAATCAGCAAAAAACTCGGCAGAGGGAGGCATACCACCCGCCACACGGAGCTTTTTGCTCTGGAGGGCGGCGGCTTTGTGGCGGATACCCCCGGCTTTTCCTCCATTGAAATGGAGCGCATGGAGATCATCCGCAAGGACGCGCTTCAATATTGTTTCCGTGAATTTGAGCCGTATATAATGAAGTGCAAATTCACCGGATGCAGCCATGTTTCGGAAAAGGGCTGCGCCGTGTTTGAGGCGAAAGAACAGGGAATCATCCCCGAAAGCCGCCACAAGAACTACTGCGTTATGTATGAGGAAGCAAAGCATATTAAAGAGTGGGAGCTCGATAAATAAAGCGAAGAAAAGGCAGCACACTAAGCGTGCTGCCTTTTTCGGTGCTCACCGAGTGAGACGGGGCGCGAATCTCGGCTCCCCTACGCAATTCTGCGCTTTGCGGCGGAGCGTGAAGCCTTCCCCTTGGGGAAGGTGGCGCGGTGCGGCGCTGTGCCGCACCGTGACGGATGAGGGCAGCCCGCCCCGGCGGGCTTAACTGCGGCACGCGCCTTTGAAAACTCTGTACACGGCGCGGGAGAGCCCTCGCTGAGTGAACCGCGGCTCA
>USFO01000014.1 GCA_900553955.1 uncultured Oscillospiraceae bacterium | reverse complement strand
CGGCTTTTCTTTTGGTTACAAAAGAAAAGGGGTAAGTATCGCCCCGCTGACGAAAACGCGGAAAAAATCTATGTACGGAGCGAGAGCCGCAGTTAAGCCCGCCGAGGGCGGGCTGCCCTCATCCGCCGCTGTGCGGCGCCGCGCCGCACAGTGCCACCTTCCCCAAGGGGAAGGCGAAACGCTCCTGCATGGTGCTCAACGCCGTGCTCAAAGCTTTATAAACAAAAATCCCGTGCTCATTTTGAGCACGGGATTTTGTTCGTAATAAGAATTTATTTAGAAGCAGAAGCGGAGCTTGCAGAGGAGCTTGCGGCGCTGCTTTCAATTACGCTGCCGGGGGCGGCGGCAACAACTTCGGTGCTGGGCTTCCAGTTCGCAACATAATCCTTGAAGGTCTTTTCAAAGGTGGAGGGAATGGGAGCGTCCGCATTGATGGTGAAGGAAGCGTTCTTTACGCGAAGGTCGGAGGTGTCGCTTACAAGCTTTGCAACAATAACAAAGCGGTAGTTTCCGCGTTTCTGAAGGCCGAAGCCGACGGTACAGGTGGACAGGGTGAGAATTTTGTCGCTTGTGGTAACGTCGACATTGTATTTGTAAAGAGAACGCTCTTTTACGGTGTCAAGCAGAGTGCCGTAGTCAACGCCGGGTTCCGGTTCAATGTACCAAAGGGATTTGCCGCCGTCGATTTTCGCATCGTTATAGAAAACGGAGAAAACCTCGTAAACAAGGGTCTTGGTGGGGGTGGAGAAATAGATGTAAGGAGTCTTTTCGGCGAAGGAGGGATCTCTGAACCGGAAGAGCTGAGAGAAGAGAGGGCCTTCAGGGTCGTCGTCCTTATAGTTTTTGTTCGTGATGCCAAGATCGCTGTGACCGAAAATTACGGTGTTGGTGGACATAGCGCTTTCATCGTCGCCAAAGGTATTGCGCAGGTGAGTATAATATGCGCCGTAAACCCAGTATTCCTTGCCGGAGCCGATGCCGCCGAGCTTTTTGCCGTTGATGTCGCGGCGGTCGTAGGAATAGGAAGAAGCATCGTGGCAAACGCCGTGGTCAACGCCGGAAAGACCGGGGATATAAAGCCAGCCGACAACGTCTTTGTTGGCGTCTTTTGCGGATTTGACTTTGTCAGTGCGGGTAGGAATCTCAAGCTTTGGGGCGTTGTCTCCGGAGCTGGTGTCGGAGCTGTCGTCTGGGGTGATTACAATGCCGCCGGAGCTGCCGGAGGAGCTGTTGTCCTTGCCGTCCTTGTTGCATCCCGCAAGGCAGACCATAAGCAGAGCCATAAGCAGGGAAATAACGGAGATAGAAATGCGTTTCTTAGAAATCTTTTTGGTTTTCATCATCACAAAATCCTTTCAGAATTTTTAAGCGGGTTTGCGAAGGGTAAATTCACACAACTAAATAATACCATTAAATCGCAGGAAAAACAAGCCCATATATATAATTTACATTAAATAAGTGCGATAAAATTTATTTTTTGTTGCACACAAAATAAATTTTATTTAAAAAGAGCGGGCGCAAGCTCCGGAAATGGGATTACGGGAGAGGGATTTTCCGAAAATTCGTTAAGCTGCTTTTCCATGGTAATTATTCCGTGCCATGCGCCGAATTTGTAGCCGGTGTTCGCGGCAAAGCCGCATTCGGTGAAGCCAAGCTTTTCGTGCATTCGCACGGAGGGCGTATTGTCCTCCACAATGAGGGAATAGCAAATGCGAAAGCCCTGTTCGCCGAGGATAACGAGCAGCCGCTCCAAAAGCAGGGAGCCTATTCCGCGCCCCTTTGCGCTTTGGTGAACATAGACGGAATCCTCCACAGTCCAACGGTATGCGGCGCGGGAATAGAGGGGTCCGCCGTAGGCGTAGCCGAGAATTTTGCCGTTTTCTTCATAGATGAGCCACGGATAGGTTTCGGTTATTTCTTCTACGCGCTTGCGAAATTCCTCGACGGAAGGTACTTCGTACTCGAAGGTATAGGATGTGTTCTCTATATACGGCGCATAGATGCGGAGAAGCTGTGCGGCATCCTCCGGCGCTGCGATGCGGATTATGCCGGTCAGACTTTGTTCTTTCGTAAGCTGTCACTCCTTATGAAATATTGGATTACCGTGAACGGCAGCATGGCAAGCAGCATAATAAGCGCCGCCGTGCCGAGGGGCACGAGCATGAAAAGCTTATCAAATATGAGCACGCCAACGGCGAATATTGCGGTACACGCTGCTACAAGGCAGCCCTTGAGCACCGACAGCGGCAGGCATGAGCACAGCAGCGTAACAAGGCTTGAAATTCCGGTGAAGATTACGCATACCGTGGAGATTTCGTCCTCCGTTATGCCGAGGTATTTGCCGAACGCCATGGCGAAAACCACGCCGCAGAATATGGTGATTGCGCCTGCGGCGGCGCGTTTGAGCACGCTGCTCATAAAGTCCTTTGATACGCGCCTGAAGTTCGGCTCAAGGGCGAGCACCACGCCGGGAATACCGGAGGCGACTGCGCCTATAAGGGTGAGGTGAATGGGCGCAAAGGGATATTGCAGCGGCACAAACAGCAGCAGAGCCGTCAGCGCCGAGGAATACATGGTCTTCATTAGGAAAAGGGAAGCGGCGCGCTGAATATTGTTTATGACCCGCCGACCCTCCAGAACCACATCCGGCATAACGGAAAAATCCGAGTCCAAAAGCACAAGCTGCGCCGCGTGGCAGGCTGCCTGCGCGCCGCTTGCCATGGCAACGGAGCAGTCCGCGTCCTTGAGGGCGAGCACGTCGTTCACGCCGTCGCCGGTCATTCCAACGGTATGCCCCGCCGCTTGCAGGGCGTGAACCAATACCCGCTTCTGCTCCGGGCTTACCCGCCCGAAAACCACGGTATGGGGCGCTGCGGCGGCAAGCTCCTCATCGGAGAGGCGGGAGGCGTCCACATAGCTTTCCGCGCCGGATATGCCGGCTTTTTTTGCAATAGCGGCAACCGCCGCGGGATTATCGCCGCTGATGACCTTGATTTCCACATCGTTTTTGCGGAAATACTCAAAGGTTTCCGCCGCACCCGGGCGGATTTCATCTTCTATCAGTATAAAACCAAGCGGTTTATCCGCTTTGTATAATTTTCCGTCTTGTTTTGCGGAGCAGAGCACGAGCACGCGAGTGCCGTCGGCGGAATATTCCTCCGCCCTTGCAAGCTCCGAGGGGAAAGCGTCACCGAGTACAAATTCCGGTGCGCCGAGCATATATGCTTCATCGCCGAAGGAAACGGCGGTGTATTTGTATGCGGAGGAAAAGGGCAGAACGTGGGTGGCGGCTTTTTCGGCGGCGGCGCTGCCAAAGGCTTCGGTAATCGCCTTTGCGGTGGCATTGTCCGCCGGGGCGCAGGCGTAAATTTCCGCAGCTATGGCTCCGATATTGTCGCCGGAGAGGGAGACTGCGGACTTCACCCTCATTCTGCCGGTGGTGATTGTGCCTGTTTTGTCAAGGCAGAGCACATCCGCCCGGGCAAGGGACTCAAGGGAATAGAGCTGCTGAGTGAGGGTGCGCCGCTGCGCAAGGCGAACCGCTCCCACGGCGAAGCTCATACTGGTGAGCAGGTACAGCCCGTCGGGAATCATTCCCACCATGGAGGCGACGGTGCTTATCATGGAATCCGCATAGCCAACATGGTGGACGAAGTAGTGATTTACAAAAGTAATAATACCCATGGGGACTATAAAGGCGGAAACGCCCTTTATAATCTTAATCATGGTGTTTTTAAGCACGGATTTTTCCGTGGGGCGGCGGCGTGCCTGTTCGGTAAGCTTTTCGGCGTAGCTGTCCGCTCCCACTGCGGTGAGCACCGCCGCACATTCGCCGCTGACTATAAAGCTGCCGGAAAAAAGCCTGCTTCCGGCGGATTTCGGCATGGGGTCGCTTTCTCCGGTGAGCAGGCTTTCGTTTACAAAAGCTTCTCCGCCCAAAACCGTTCCGTCCGCAGTGACCTGATCTCCGGCGCCGAGGATTATCACGTCGCCGAGAACAAGCTCGCGGCAGGGCAGAACCGTTTCCGCTCCGTCGCGGATAACCCGCGCGGTGGGCGCGGTGAGAACGGAGAGCTTATCAAGGGTGCGCTTTGCGCGAAGCTCCTGAATTGTTCCTATAAAGAAATTGCAGATGACGATCCCCAAAAAGAGCATATTACGATAGCTGCCCGTGGTGGCAACAAGCACCGCAAGCACGATATTGAGCATATTGTAAAAGGTGAACAGGTTGGAAAGCCAAATCTGCCAAACGCTTTTGGAGGCGTTTTTCGGCGGAATGTTGGCTTTGCCCTGTGCCGCAAGGCGGCGCGCCTCCTCTGTTGAGAGAGAACGCCAATGGGGGTCGATTTTCAAAAGAATATCACTGCCTTTTTTACAGAAGATTTATCTTTTGCAGAACTTTGTGGATGCGTTTGTAAATAAGGGCGGTAACAAGGGCGTTTACGCCTGCTTTGAGCAGGTTAAAGGGAATGATTATGGGAACGAGCATTTGAAGAACCACCTCGGTGGGGGTTCCCATAAAGATGGGGGTGAGCCAAAGGTTCATAAGCGCCATAATTGCCGTTTGAACAACAGTACCGCAGACAAGAGCGATATATGCGTGCTTTCTGTCGTGGTGCTTTTTGTAGATAAAGCCTGCAAGGAGAGCGAAGCAGCCCGTGGCGGCAACGTGCATGACAATGCCTATCCAGCCGCTGCCCGCGCTCACGGTGAGTCCCTGAAGAAGGGAGACCACTACGGTAAGAGCAAAGCCCGCCACGGGTCCGAAAAGGAAGGTTCCTATGAGTATCGGAATATCCGCGGGGTCATATTCAAGGAAGGGAGCGGGCGGGAAAGGAATTCTTACGGCAAGCATAAGAACTACGGAGCATGCGGCAAGTACGCCGAGGGTGGCAAGTTTTTTTAAGTTTGTGTTTTTCATAATAATACCTCTTTTTTAATTTGTAATGAACGAATTCTTAAAAATGAGGCAAAACGGCAAATAAATAACGCTCCGTATTCAAAAATCAAATACGGAGCGCTGTTTTTAACGCAGTTTCGCCATCCGGACTTGGCGGCAAACGCCGCGACACCGTCGGTACGGGATTCTCACCCGTTCTGCGAGTTAAACGCTCTCGGACTTATCGGCTCAAAGGCCGCATCACCGCCGGTAGGGATTCTCACCCTGCCCCGAAACTAAATTTTCAATTTGAGGGAGGAATTATTCCTCGTCCTCCTCGTCTTCGTCGAAGTCGAATTCAAGATGCTCGCCGCAGGCGGGGCAATCCATTTCGCCCTCTTCCACAATGGAGCCGTCAACGCAGATGCTCTCGCCGCAGGCGGGGCACTCTACCTCGTAGCACTCGTCATCGTCGCAGCAGCAGTCATCGCAGCAGCATTCGTCATCGTCGTCGTACTCGTAATAATCGTTTTCGAGGGCTTCGAGATCCTCGTCGATCATTTCGACCTGCTCGCCGACCTCGGCGAGAGAATCCTGAACGTCCTCAAGGTCATAGGCAAGGTCCTCAAGAATGTCGGTCATAGCCTTGATAAGCTTGGTGTTCTTGGAATCCTCAAGCTCCATTCCTTCGATAAGGCCTTTAAGATGAGCAACTTTTTCGGAAATAGTCATAATTTTCTCCTTTGCCAAAAGGCGTTTGTATTTGTGTATTTGCTTACTCTGTAAAAAATCAGGCTCTGCCGATATATTCGCCGCTTCTGGTATCAATCTGAACGCGGTCGCCTTCATTGATGAAGAGGGGAACACGAACCTCTGCGCCGGTTTCAACGGTGGCGGGCTTGGTTACGTTGGTAGCGGTATCGCCTTTTACGCCGGGCTCGGTGGCGGTGATTTCAAGCTCTACGAAGTTGGGAGCTTCAAGACCGAAAACCTTGCCCTTGTAAGAGAGTATGCGGCAGGTCATGTCCTCTTTTACGAACTTGAAGCTGTCGCCGAGGAATTTTTCCTCAATCGGAACAAGCTCGTAAGTTTCGGGATCCATGAAGTAATAAAGGTCGCCGTCACTGTAGCTGTAGGTCATATCCTTTCTCTCAACGAAAGCGGTCGGGAACTTGTCGGTGGGGTTGAAAGTACGCTCGGTAACAGCGCCGGTGATGACGTTTCTTATTTTGGTGCGGACGAAGGCAGCGCCTTTGCCGGGTTTGACGTGCTGGAACTCGATAATCTGGAAAACGGAGCCGTCCATATCGAAAGTAACGCCGTTTCTGAAATCGCCTGCAGAAACCATAAAGTAAACCTCCTGAATTAAAACGCAACGCGCATTTTTTTACACATTAAATAATAATGTATTTCGCTTCTTTTTGCAATAGTTTTTTGCATACCGAGGCAAAAAATTTACAGAGTACCGAAAATTTTTTAATAAAACGCGGGGAAAGGGAGGAAAATGGGGACAAAATAATGCGGAATGCGGAAATCGGAATGCGAAATAGTGCGAAGAACGCGCTCAGTCATCTTTATACTCGTGCGTTTTAAGGTCAAATGTGCCGCTGGCATCGGTGCTGCCCTTGCCGCCGTAGAAATAGAGCTGCAGGGAGTCGCCCTTCAGCGAAAGGTCGACGCCGTCGATTCCGAAAAATGTGGAGCGGACGGGCTTGCCGGTGTCATAGCTTTCGAGGAGGCTGCCGTCCTTGTCGAGGAAGCCGACGCGGTAGGTAAAGTTCGCCGGAACATCGTCATAATTGCCCCAGTTCATGGTGGAGTAGGGCATTTCGCTGTAAATCACGATAAAATCCATGTTCACGGGGTCACGTCGGAAGGTGTAAAGCAGGCGGCAGGTGTCGATGCTTTCGTCAATGCCGAGCCAAAAGTTTTCGGTAAGGTCAAAGGTGACTTCAAGGGTGTCGGGGTTATAAATTTTTAGGCTTTGGGAGGTCATAAAGTAAATGTCGCTGTTCTTTAGGAAGCCGATGAAGGAATATCCGCCATACATTCCGCCGCGTTCGCAGAAATATTTAGATTCTCCGGTCTGATTATTCTTAATGAAAATCGAACCGTAGATAATATCTCCGCCGCCGTAGTACGCACCTTCATAGAGAGAATATTTGCCGTCTGAACTGGTGCCGAGAAAGTCCTCGAAAAGGCGGTCGGTGATTTTGTCAAAGCCTGCGGTAACGGTTTTTGAGTTAAAGTCGGCGGTAACGGTGTATTCCGGAACCTCTGGGTCAACGGCGTGAAGAGTACGCTTCTTTTCGTCAAATTTTATGCTTACGCCGTCGTTGTCAAAGGAAGTGCGGATTCCTTTGCCGTCAAAGTCAAAGGATTCGACGATTTCGCCTTTTTCGTATATGGCGGCGCAGTAGCGGCTTGGCTTTCTGCCGTCGTTCACTTCGGCGTAAACAATGGCGGCGCCGGTTTCTTCCTCTTTAGGAACATAGCCGAAGGAGCTGATAATGTCGTAGTAATAATAGCTGTCCCCGGTGGAAACATCGTAAAGATAGTTTCCGAGGTTAAGCTTTGTTCCGCCGAAAATATCAAGCAGCGAAATGCCGCTTTTGTAGTTCGGGCGCAGTACGGAAGCTCTGGTCAGGCTATACAGATAATTGTTATAAGCGTCGGTTTCGCTTGCCTTGTCGAAATTTTCATCAAGGGTTATAATCTTATTTTCTGAAAAGTTAGTACAAATAAAGTAGTAATTCTTTTCCGCCTTTGCGGCGCACACGATTTGAAAATTTTTGCCCGCTGCGGCGGAAATTTTTTTGCTTATATCATCGCAGGTCATGGTTTCGGTGTCGAGCAGAACGGCAATTTTGCCGTTCATAAGGCAAAGGGTGCTTTCGCCGAAGGGCTGTACAGCAAATAAATCATCGACATACGCTCTGACGCTGTTGTCGTACAGGTCAATTTCATATGCGGCGCGTATAGGAAAGGCAAAGCTTCCGCCGCTGCCGGAGAGGACGATGTCGCAGGTGAATATGGACGCATCCATGACGGAAATGTTTTCCGCAGCGGCGGTGACGCCGTATTCGCCGAAAACCCTTGAAAAGCTTTTCCGGCTTTCGGACAAGGCCTCATCAAGCTCTTTCTTCAGATATTTCTGCGCAAGTTCAAGCGGTCTGCCTTCGTTTTCAACAGAGAGCGGCAGCAGCGAAGCGTAATTCCAGCCGCCGTTTTCATCGAAAACCAAAGTCGCCACGTAGTGCTTGTACGTTGCCCAATCAGCAAGATGCCGCGCGTAAAACGCGACAATATCCTCGTCTTTTTTCATATCTGCGGGAACAATGCGGTAGGTTATTTTAGCTTTTGCACCGGTTTGCTCCATGGAAATGGGCATAATTACATATTCGTCGTCATAAGAAAGCTCCTGAGCATAGTAGTTTTCGCTGTCGGCAAGCTGATAGCGAAGCTTTTCGGCAAGATATTCTTCGGAAAGGCCGAAATATTTAAGCAGAGCGTTGTTCACGGGCTGCACGGAAAAGGTTTTGTCCGTGCGCTTTTTTATGGAGCTTGGGCGGCCATAGAAGGAATTCATATCCGCGGAATAGAAATTTACATCAAGCCCCGCCCACACGCCGGCGCTCACAAGGCTGTAATTGTCTATATAGTGCGGGTCAAAAAATGACAAGCTGCTTATGGGCTGGAGCGGCCAAAGGTACTTTTGTGCGATTTCGGCTGCCTCTTCGGCGGAAAGTGCGGGCGTTACGGCGGAAGCGGAAACGCTCGCCGCCTTCGCCTCCTCGATGGTGGAATATTCCATGTCGGAAGCGATGCAGGACTTCGCCTGAAGATGGTAGCTGTCACCGTCCGGAATAATGTTCAGAGTCAGCAGGGAGGTCATATATTCGCAGGGCGTTTCGTCGCAGACGGGGTAGCAGAAAACCAGCTTGTAGGTTGCGGTTTTATCGTCGGAAGAGTAAATTTCGGCGCTGTGAATGTTCCACGGAAAGCGGTCGAAGGCATCGCTGAAAACGAAACAGTCTGTTTCGGCATCATAGAAATCGCAGTCGGTGGAAACATCGGTAACGCCGAAGTATTTATAGAGCAGGCGTTCGCCCTCAGCTCGGGGCAGGTAGAGGTAGTCGAAGCCTTCTTCCGTGCGAACGGTGCCGAGGGAACGAATGTTGTCAATGTCGCTGAAAACGAAGTCCCAAAGGGTGTCGGAACCGACTATACCGTTAAAGCCGTCGGCGGTTTGATTGCAGACAATGGAAGCGATGAACTTCACCTGTTGCGCCGCTTCGTCAGAAGCAAGAAAATCCTCTATGGTTTGCTGCTCTTCGGGCGCTTTTTCGCACCCGGCGAGCATGAGCACGGTGATGAGTACCGTGAGCACGGATTTGAGCACGGAGGAAAGATAGCTTTTCATTTTGAGCACCGTCCTTTCGGGAATGCGGAATGCGGAAATCGGAGCTGAGCACGGAGAAAAATCCGCGGCATTTGCGGCTGCGGCGCACTGCGCCGCAGCTTCCGGCTTCGTCCGGGCAGCGCCAAAGCACAGCCCTTCTATAATATAAGTGTAACATTATTGAAGATATGTTGCAAGATTTGTGATAAATTCGGCAAAAAGTTTCTGAAAAAATTCTGTATTTGCTATTGACATTGGATACATGATAAAAAGCCGCCATTCGGGCGGCTTTTTCTGTGCGATTCTGTGGGATTGTTGCGGGAGCTCGTAAAATTATTTCCGCAGAGCCTTTCTTACGGCGATAATGCGGCTCATTTCGTTATAGGCAATCATAAAGCCCTCGTCCACGCCCATGCCGGGCTTTGCAAGTATCTGCACCGGCTGAGTCGCCATGGCGCAGTGTACGCAGACCTGCGCGGAGCGGTCGGTTTCGTTGCAGGTTCCGCCCTGATATGCGCCCACGCCCTTTTCCTTGCAGTAGAGCACCGCCTCTATGGTATTGTTTATGCCGCCGAGGTCGGGGGTTTTAATCTGAATCATGTGTCCAGCTTTGTTGTCGGCAAAGAGCTTGATGTCCTCAAGGGTGTTGCACCATTCGTCCGCAACAAGCTCCACATCAATTCCTCTGCGGTCAAGCTCCGCGGTAAGGCCGGAGAGCGCTTTAATCTGGGTTTCGCGGTCGCTGTCGCAGTCCATGGGTCCCTCTATGCGGACATGGAAGGGCTTTGCCGCCTGTTCAACCTTGGCGATATAGTCCGCCATGGCAGAGAAATTGAAATCGCCGAAGGCGGCTCCTATGGTGCCGTAAAGGTCGAGGTGGAAAACGGGATTATAGCTTTCGTCCGTGCGCTTGGAGAGAATTCTGTCCCGAAGCCACTTCACATACTCAAGGAGCTTTTCGCCGTGCTCGCCGAGTTTGTCGTGAACGTTGTTTATAAGGGCGTGGGGCAGAACCGGCGCACCCTTGATAATCATTTTATCGGCGTTGAGGTAGCGGTCGTCGCCGGACTGGGTGAAAATCGGAATGGGAGAATCGGAAACGGTGCAGCCGTATTCGTCGGCTACAACCTCGCACATAAGGCGCTTTGTCGCCTTTGCCACGGCGTCAAGGATAGCTTGGGAAACGCCGTAGCGAATGGCGGTGTGCAGGCGTTTGCCGTCAATGGTTATGGTTTCCATAGCTTCGCAAAGGGAGCGGAAATTATCCGCCTCTTTGCCCACAAGCTCCGGCTTGATATACTTGTCGATGAGCGGGATAAAGTCCTTTGCGAGGAAAAGAGGGTCGCGGCCGCCCGCTCCGCTGTACTGAACGGCGGCGCAGTCGCCGTAGGCTATTTGACCGTCCTCAAGGATTATCATAACGGAGATGGATTCGCCCGCCTGACGGACGGAGGTGAAGCCCTCGGTTACGGTTTCGCCGGAATAGAACATTCCGTCGTGGGCGGCGCCCTTTTTTATGGCGCGCTGGTCGTCAAAGTAAAATCCGCTTCTTCCGGCGGAGCAAACAACGTCGATTATTTTCATTTAGATGTACCTCTTTTTTATTATTAGAAAAGCAAATGCTTTTGAAAATCAATGTCTGGGGCGACCCACAAGCCAGCCCTTGCCTATGGCGTAAACGTCGTCGATAACCATTTGGAAGCTGACCTGCCGCTTTTCTTGGCGGGCGCGTTCCTCAAGCTTTTCCCTGTGGAAATCCTTGATGTCCTGAGTGAAGGGCAGGTTTCCGGTATTAAGAATACGCACGGCTCCGTTATTGTCCCTGGCGGGGAGCATAAGCCCGGCGTTGGCACGGCAGGGGGCAAAGGGAACGTCCAGCGCGCCGGATTCCACTCCGCGGCACACGCCTACGGCTATGTCGCCGCCGCCGAGCTCAAGGCATTTTTCGAGTATGCAGACGGTTTCCGCACGAATGATTTCCTTTTCCGCGGCAACGGCGGCGCCGTTATACTCCTGATCACGGAGCATATTTATGACCTGCTTTGTGCAGCGCAGTCCCTCGGCGTTCGCCTCCATGGTGGGTATGCCCACCGCCTCGTGAGGGGTTTTTACTATGACCTTTGTGGCCTTGGAGAGCGCCGCAATGGCGGAGCCCATGGATATTACGCCGAAGGCCTTGGCCTCGTCCGCAGGGAAACCGCCCATCCACTGGTGAAGCACCGTGGTGACGACCACATCGTCATAGCCGAACCTGTGCAGGTACTCCTCGGTAAGCTCTTCGAGGGAACGGATTGCCGCCACGTCCTGAACCAAGTTCCCGCACTGACCGTAGCCCACGGAGATGTTCTTTACGCCCTGCTCCGCCGCAAGCAGAGCCTCGATTACGGCGACGGCATGGCTTATGCAGGGAGGAACGAGAGTTCCGGTAAGGGGGCCGTAGGGCTCGCGGTTTATGGGAACGCCCATTTCCTCATACAGTCCGGTGAGGCGGTCGACGTACTGCCAATCGGCTATGGTGCGTTCTATGGGAACGTTTTTGCAGTAGGGCAGATTGTAGCTGATGCCGCCGCCCTCGTAGCTTGTAAAGCCGCCGGCAAAGCATATTTCGGTGAGCAGGCGGGCGTCCGGAGTGCCGTGGCGAACCTGAACCGGCACATTTAGCGCCTCTATAATGCGGCGGCAGCCGGAAACGCCGTGATTTACCGCGGGAAAGCCGTTGAGCATGGCACGGTTTAGGCGCAGGGACTCGTTTATGCCGTTTTCCGCCTCCTCATAGCGGTTTTGGCGGGTGTAGCT
This sequence comes from uncultured Oscillospiraceae bacterium, assembly GCA_900553955.1. GTDB lineage: Bacteria > Bacillota > Clostridia > Oscillospirales > Ruminococcaceae > UMGS1668. The sequence goes on along the minus strand of USFO01000014.1, from coordinate 10,524 downwards.
GTCTATGGTGGTGGGTAATAAATCCGCCTCGCCGTTATCCTGAAGATATTGCAGCAGCTTTATGTGCTCCTCGATTACGGGAACGCCCGCCCGGGGCTGAATTAAGGTGCGGTGCTCCGCCTTGGCGGCGTTGAGCTTCGCCGTGAAGATTTTATTTTCCGGCAGGGACTTGTGATATTCCGCCGCCTCCTCAAGATTTACATCTCTGCCGGTGGGCCACTGGGTAAGAACCTCCCGGCGCATATCCATAAATTCCCCCTCGGGGATTTTTTTATTGCTGATTTCCATTGTCCTCAAGCTCCTTTTTCATTATGCGCAGCGCCGCTTCGGGATAGTGCTCGGAGAGCAGACCCATGGCGGAGAGAATGTATTTTCTGTCAACAAGAATGTCGGCTGTTTTGGGTTTAAGCGAATTCGGGGTTTTTGGGCTGTAAAGGGCGTGGGAGGCGATTTCCGCCGTGCGCTTTGTGTGGATAAGGCTGCCGCCGGTGACTACAATGCGCTTCGCCTCGGTTAAATCCTTGCCGCTCTGCACAAGAGTAAGCCCCATAAGGGTGTACGCCTCCTCCATGGTTCCCGCGTGGCGGGTGACGGCGGTTTCCACGGCGGCGCAGGCAAGGGCGTAGTCGAAGGCCTCAAGCTCCGAATCGCCCTGCGGAATAATATCCGTATTGCGGGAAAGATATTCCGCAAGCTCCTCGCAGCGGTTCACCGAAAGCCCGGAAAGCGCCGCTATGCGGGACATTCCCGCCGCCTCGCAAATTCCGCGCAGGCTGTACCGCATACCTATGTCGCCCTCCACGGTGCGTTTGGCGTATGGCTCCGGCAGCCCCTTGAACACCGTGTCGGAGCGGGTGGGCATTCCCGAAGCTATGGAGTAAACGTCGGTGGTGGCTCCGCCCACGTCCACGGCGATAAGCTCGCCTATGCCCGGCTCCGAGGGAGTTCCGTCCGCCAAAAGGGTCATGGCTCTGAGCACGGCGGAGGGGGTGGGCATCATAATGCCGGAGATAAGCTCCGAAGCCTTTGAAAGCCCCTTTGCCTCGATTATTCTGCGCAGGAACAGCTCCCGGATTTCCTTTTGCGCCGGAAGAATGTTCAGCGTGCCGAATTTGGGCATGACGTTTTCGCAGACGAAGGTTTCCCGCCCCTCTAAAATGCGTTTGCACTCCGCGGCGGCGGCGCGGTTTCCGGCGATAATCACGGGAAAATCCGCGGAGATTTTCGCCACCGCTTTTGCGTTGCCGATAATGCAGTCTTTATTTCCTCCGTCCGTTCCGCCGCAGAGAAGCAGTATATCCGGACGGATATTTTCGATTTCGGCGGCGTCCTCCTCGGTAAGCTCAAAGGAATACACCTTGACGACCTTGGCTCCCGCGCCGAGGCTGGCGCGCTTTGCCGCCTCCGCGGTAAGCTCCGGCACAAGTCCGCTTGTTACCATACGAAGACCGCCCGCGGCGGAGGAGCAGGCGAAACGCTCGGCGAAATCAAGCCTGCCGGTCTGCTTTTCAAGCTCCCGAAGGGCGTTTTCAAGCCCCTCGTTTATGTCCGTCTGAACGGTGGTGTAGGCGGAGGCGGTTCCGAGAAGCCTTTCAGAGTCCAAATCGACGGCGGTGACCTTGGTATATGTGCTTCCGAAGTCGATTAAGAGAACGGCTTTCATGACGCTTCCCCGTCCATGTGCAGAAGCTCGTGCAGAGCCTCTATGGTGGTTTCCGGCGGGGTGTTGGGCGGGAACACTCTGTCAAAGCCCATGGCCTTGAAGCGTTTTTCCACGTCCTCGAACACCTGCTTTCCTATTACGACGTTTCCGCCCACAAGAAGCGGTATGCCCTTGAGCCCGGCCTCGTCGCATTTTTCCCTCATTCCACGGCAGTCAAGCTCGCCCTGACCGTAGAGGGAGGAAATACATATGGCGTCCGCGTCGGTTTCTATGGCGGCGGAGATAAATTCCTCCTGGCTGACCATAACGCCGAGGTTTACCACATTGAAGCCGGCGTCCTTGAACACGAAGTGTAATATACGGTTGCCCACGGCATGGACGTCCGCGCCGATAACGCCGATGACCAGCGTTTTTTTATCCATAATATGCGTTCCTCCGTTCGCGATATACAAATGCAAAGCAAGATTGGATTTCTATATTGTACTGTACCATTATCATATATTGGCATATACCAAAAGTCAATAGGTTTTATGCGGGAATAAAATATTTTTGCAGGAAATGCTGCAAAAAGTTCGCATGGACATTAAAATACATTATATTATATGCAAAAGGCGGCGCGGAGCGCCGCAGTTATATCCGCGGCACTGCCGCGGGATATATCGCGCCTACGGCGCGGTTATGTCCGCCCTTCGGGCGGGTTATATTCCACGCCCACTGGGCGCGGAGTTAATGTGTGCCCGCCGTGCGGGCACATTTTGAAGGGGGTAGTGGCACAGAGGTAATAGTGAACGAAGAGCTGCCTAAGTGCAGCCCATCTATAAAAATGTGCCGCCACGGGCGGCACTCCTAAACTTTGCCGCCTGCGGCGGCAAAACATAACCCACGCCGTAAGGCGTGGATATAACCGCCGCGAAGCGGCAATATAACTTTTCGGCGGAACGCCGAAAAATATAACCAAAGAAGCGCCCTTGCGGGCGCTTCTTTGTTGCTTACAGCTTCATTTCATATCCGTATTCCTCAAGGTATTCGCCGGGCGATTTTCCTGCAAAAAATGCCGAAGGCGCGCCCTCGGCAAGCTTACGGAGCGGGCGGGAAATTCTCCGCTATGAAAAGGGCGAGGGCGAGAATATCCGCACAGCCGCCGGGACTTATGCCCCGGAGGATAAATTCGCCGTCAAGGCGGGCGGCCTCGGCGGGAAGAAAATCATCGGGCAGAGAGAGGGCGCGGGCGGCGCTTCGGTGAACGAAGTCGAGAGCGGGAACGCCGCCGCGAAAGAGCACGTTGGTGTCCTCGGTGCGGGCCATAATCTCAAAGAGCGCACGCAGGGGCGGCGCGCCTTTGGCAAGCAGCCCTGCGGCGAAAACCGCCGTGGGAAAGCCCGCCGCCGCTTCGCCGACGGCACCGGGAGCGGCGTATTTTGCGCGGACGGCGGCTCCGTGGGTGCTTTGTGCGGCGGATTTTTCCGCCGCCAGAGCGGCTGCCGCGGAAAAGGGGTCGCCGCCGCCGGAAAAATGCGCTCCTATGCCGCAGAGCAGCGTCATAAAGAGGAAAATCGCGCCCTTGTGGGTGTTTACTCCCTCTGTGGCGGCGAACATGGCGGCTTCGGCAGCGATACCCTCCGCCTCAAGGGGAGGAAGTCCGGAGCCCGCCGCACCCATGAGCACGGCGTGCTCAAAATAGGGGGTGAGGGCGGCGGCACTTTTGACGAAAAGGGAATAGTCCATGTCAAAATGAGCACCGCTGTTGTTTTTGTCCACCAGACCCGGCTTCGGGGTGAGGTCAAGCTCCTTTATAAGGGCGGCGTGAGCACCGAGGGCGAGGCGCTTCGAGGCAAATTTGAGCATGATGTCGTTTGCCTTGGCAATAACCTGCTCAAGGGGGTGCTCACGGCTGCGGGCACACTCCGCCGCGGGACGGCCGCAGAGCAGACAGCGCCGGGGCTCGGAGCGGGAAAGCACCGCGCCGTGCTCGTTTGTCACATCAAAATCAAAGAGCCTGCCCGCTTCGCCGTCCTCGAGCACCATGCAGATATTTTTGAGCACGGCGGCGTGCTCATTGTAAACAAAGAAGGAGCAAAGCCCTGCGGGAGAGTCGAAAAGCGCATAATGAAGCGGATTTCCGAGCTTTTCACGAAGGGCTTTTTCTCCGGCACGAAATATGAAATCCGAAAGGGGGCTGCGCTTTTCCGCTCCGGCAAGGTTCAGGGTAAAGGTGATTACCGGAAGCTTGTGCTCAAAAATAAGCGACGCGCGTTTTTGAGCACGGCGTTCCCGCTCGGATAAAAGTTCAAAGAGAGTGACGGTGCTCAAGTGGGCAGCTTCCTTTCCAAATCGGCTATGCGCCTGTCGGAATCCTCCCCCACGAAGCCCACCAAAAGGTACGCATTGTTGAATGCGTCGTGAACGAAGCTGTGCAGAAGCCGAAAGCCCTTGATTTCTCCGGTGTGGGAAACATGGGTGCGGGGGCCGCGGCAGCGGTGGACGTTCTGCCCGATGGTTATGTGGCTGTCGTCAAGGTAGGTCACGGGCAAGTCCCGCTCGATAACGGAGTTCACATGCTGTTCCATGGTGATAAAGTCTATCTCCGGCTTTTTGTCGAAAATCATACAGAAGCCGTGGCGGATATCGCCGTGCTGCGCCTTGGCAAGCTCCAAATCGGAGATATACATTTCGCATATATCCTCCGCCGTGTGCGCCATAAGGCGGTAGGGCAGGGAGGCGAAAACCTTTGCGGAGATCTCCTCCGGCTCCGGGCCGAAGATGCTGGGACGGGCTATGACGATTTCCTCGCCCACGCCTATGAGCAGGTGGGCGTTCATGGGAAGATACGGGTACACAAGGTCGAAATGCTCCACTATAACCCGCCGTTCGTTGTAAACGGCCTTCATAATCGCCTCCGCCAGAACGGGCAGGGGGGTGAACGCCATTTCAAAGCGGATGTCCACATGGTAGCTGTGGGGAGTGAAAAAGCCGTGCTCCTCGTCCTGGTCGAGCAGGGGCAGGGGGCGAACATTTACGCCGTCGTCGTCGTTGGTAAGCTCAAGACCGGGGAACATACCCTTGACGAGGGCGCTTTTGCCGGAGCTTGCTTCGCCTATGTAGCCGATTATTCTGTCGAAGGGGCTGAGGTAGAGCTGCGCTATCTGTATTCCGAGGTCGTAAATGCGGTCGCGCCCCCGGGGACAGAGAAATTCGCTGTAAACATGGTTTTTCTGCATTCTGTTTGAGTAGGACATAAATTACCTCCGGGAGATGCGGCTTTGCAAGCCGCAAATTAAGCGCGCCGTGCGCGCACATTTTGATGGGGAAGCGGCACAGAGTAATGCGGAATTCGGAATTCGGAATTTCGCACAGAGGCGATGGAGTGCGTTCTTGGCTCCCCGGTATTATGCAAGGTGAACTCTGCGGCTTGCGGCGGGAGCCGCCTCGGCTCCCTCTGAGGAGGGAGCTGGCGCGCCCAAGGGATACAAAGGCGCGACTGAGGGAGAGATAACGCGCGGTTGCTGTTTGCTCCGAGGTGCAGACGAGCGCCGAGTGAAAAAGCGGTCATTTGCTTTTGCTCTTGTCTATATCAAGTGCTTTCGCACATACTCGGTGTATCTCTCCCTCCGTCTGCCTGCTCAAATCCTTTATGCAGGCATCCACCTCCCTCCTCAGAGGGAGGCGAGGGCGCTCCCGCGCCGTGCACAGAGTTTGCCAAAGTGCAAGCCGCAGTTAAGCCCGCCGGGACGGCGATTTACGCTCCTCAAGGCGGCAAAGCCGCCCCTCATCGCAAAAAGCTTGCGATTTTTTAGGCTTATTCGGAATATTTCGCTGATTGTTAACAAATATTACATAGATAAAATTTGAAATTGTGATATACTTACTAATCGTAGGATTATCCCTTTTTGATTTTTAAGGAGGTTTTTTGAAAATGAAAGCCATTAAACGAATTTCCGCACTGCTTATCGCAGTGGTGATGGTTGTCGCCATGGTTCCCGCAGTGAACGCTTTCGCCCTTTCTTCTTGGGAGGAAGAACACAGCAAGTACGATTTAGTCTTTAGTGCAGGCGCCGGCAACGGCGGCAGCGAAACCTTGACGTATCTGAAGGACGAAGCGGCGGATCTTCCCGATGCGGGAACGCTCGGCTTTGTTTACAGCGGATACTACTTCACCGGATGGAAGATAAACGGGAAAATTTATCAGTCCGGTGCGCGCTATAACTTTAATAAGTCCGATGCTTCCGATAACGGCAGCCGCTATGTGGTAAGCGCCGTTGCCCAGTGGCAGAAGAACGGCACCTCTTCCTCTTCCACCTCTTCCAGCAGCACCACATATATTTACGGAACCTACAAGCCCGGCGATAAGGCAAAGGGCAGCGAATACATTGTAAAATATGTTGCGGGCGAAGGCTTCACGATGCCGAAATGCACTTTTACCAGAGAAGGCTACACCTTCGCCGGATGGGATGTTGACGGAACGATTTTCTCCGCCGATACTGCCGTAAAATCCGATACGAACTTCACAGCAATCGCCACTTGGAAGTCCACCGGCATCCATGTAAGCGATTACAACCCGGATTCCAGCTCTGCGAGCAGCAGCAAGCCCGCAAGCAGCAAGCCTTCGAGCAGCAAACCTTCCAGCAGCAAACCCGCAAGCAAGCCCAGCAGCAGCTCCACGGCGAGCAAGCCCAGCAGCTCCAGCTCCAGCAGCGTTGCGGAATCCTCCGCGAGCAGTTCTGCATCCTCTTCCGTTCCGGAAATCCCTTCTACCCCCACCGTTCCGGAATACACCCCTGTAACCCTTTCTTACAGCATCTCCGGCGACATTCCCGTAACCGGAATTGAGTTCACTGTAAACGAGGATCTCGGTGGCAAGGTTCAGCTTGCGGTTTCCGTCCTAGACCAGTATTCCGCGGCGGACGATGTTACTTCCGCATTCATTGCCGACGGCGATGTGCTTTCCGCATTCGACATTTCCGTTCTGCTTGACGGCGTGGCGTACCACGGCTCTTCCGAAGGCGTAATAAAATACACCCTCAACGGCACGCAGGCGAACGCTTCCTCTAATTATAAAGAGTACGTTGCGGCGCTTGTTCACGTCATCAGCGCCAACGAGTTTACCGGCAGCTCCTACTATATGAGCGAGGACGGCAAGGCATATCTCTATAATCTTGAAACCGGCAGCAAAACGGAAGTGAACAACATTTCCTTTGCACAGCACGACGGTGTTTACCGTCCGGTTATCGCCGATGTGAACAGCCTTTCAACCTTTGCGTATATGGCAAAGGAGGGAACTGTTGTCGAAGTGAAGCTTATGCCCGACATTAACTCCACCGAGGTTTCCATGGATGTTGCCTCCCTTTCTCCCGTAATGCTTGTTCAGCTTGAAATGGGCAAAGCGGCGGCAGCTTCCTCCGGAATGCCCACATGGGCGCTGATTCTCATAATCGTGCTTGCAGTTATCATTGTTGCGGCAGTTGTTATGATTGTGGTGCTTAAAGCAAAGGGAAACGGTGGCAGTAAGCCGAAACCCGTCAATGCAGAGCGCCGCGTCGTGCATCATAGCTCCTCTAAAGTGACCGGCTTTGACGACGACGATTTCTAATGAGCCTTATACGAAGAAAAATCCGTGTTCATTTTGAGCACGGATTTTTTTGTTGAGTATGGATTTGAGCACGGCAGCAAAGCTATGGTGCGCGGCAAAGCCGGAATTTGCTTTCTGCATATAAAAAGCGGCGGCACTTTCTGCCGCCGCCTTTGTTTTGCTGTTTCGCTTCAAAAATGCCCGAAAAATTCCTCGTAGGTGTTTTGGTCAAGCCCGCCGTAATCGTCGTCGGAGCTTCCGGAATCGCCGCCCCAATCATCGTCGTCATCATCTTCGGTTCCGTCGTAATCCTTGTAATCGTAGTTTTCATCTTCGTCGGAATCGTCCTCGTCCTCATCATCTTCGCCAAAGGTGATTTCGATGCTTATGCCGTCGTCATCCTCGTCGTCGAAGTCATCTTCGTCGTCCTCTTCCTCGTCGATGTCCTCCGCAAGTTCATCCACAAGCTCACTTTTTATCCTGTCGCGCTCATAGATTTTGAGCATGTCGAAAATCTCATCCTCGCTGTAATTGTCCAGCATAAATTCCACAACGTCGCTGTCGAAAACGGTGCTTTCAATATAGTCAAGGGCGTCCTCCCGGCTGTCGAACTCCAAACCGTCGTAGCTGTACTTCACGGTGAACCCTCCTTTGCATTATTTTAATTAAATTATGGCATGAATAAGCGCATTTGTCAACTTGTAAATCCCCGAAGGTGCGCATTTTTGTGCATAACAAAGGCGCGGGTTGATGCAGTCCCGCGCCCTTGAAATATGTGTAGAAAGGAAACAATCGGATAAGTGCGCCTTGCGGCGAGCAAAGCGCATGTTTTAATGTGCTGTCGGGACTTGCAGACCTCGCCGGAGCGGGCTTAATTGCGGTTCGCCGCCTTTGGAAATTCTGTGGTTTGCGGCGGTAGCCGCCTCGGCTCCCTCTGAGGGGTTTGGCTTTCGAGCGCCGCCGGTGGCGGATACAGCGAGAAAGGCAAGCCGCTGCCGTCCGCAAGTGCGAGAGCGAATAGCCGAAGCACGAGCGGAGAACGGCGAGGGGGCAAAGCTGGCGCGCCCAAGGGATTTAGAGGCGCGACTGAGGGAGAGATAACGCGAGGCTGCTGCTTACACTAAAGTGTAGGCGTACACTAATTGATACAGGTATCATTATTGTTTAGTGCTCGTCTATATCTACTGCTTTCGCACATACTCACTGTATCTCTCCTTCCGTCACGGCGTTTTAATCCTTTATCGCCGTGCCACCTTCCTCCTCAGAGGAAGGCGAGGGCGCTCCCGCGCCGTGCTTAAAATCTTAATACATATTTGCCGCTTTATCCGAGCATGGCTCTGTCGTCGGAGAAGGCTTCGCCGGAGTTTTCGCTGAATTTGCGGAGCAAATCCTCCACGGTGAGGTTCTTTTTCTCCTCGCCGGAGACATCGAAGATAATTTTGCCGTCGTTCATCATAATAAGGCGGTTGCCGTGTTTAAGAGCGTCGCTCATGTTGTGAGTTATCATAATCGCGGTGAGATTGTTCTCCGCGATGACCTTATCGGTGATTTCAAGAACCTTGGCGGCGGTTTTGGGGTCGAGGGCGGCGGTGTGCTCGTCAAGGAGCAGCAGCTTCGGCTTGACAAGGGTCGCCATAACGAGGGTGAGCGCCTGCCGCTGTCCGCCGGAGAGCAGTCCTACCTTTGCGGTGAGCCTGTCCTCCAGTCCGAGGTCGAGGGAAGCGAGCAAATCCCGGTATTTTTCCCGTTCGCCCTTTGTTACCTCCCAGCGAAGTCCCCTGCGGCGGCCTCTGCGCGCCGCCAAAGCGAGGTTTTCCTCAATCTGCATATTGGCGGCGGTTCCTGTCATGGGGTCTTGGAACACGCGGCCGAGGTATTTTGCGCGTTTGTACTCCGGCAGAGCGGTAACATCCCTGCCGTCAATGCAGATTTTGCCCGCGTCCACCGGCCAAACTCCCGCAACGGCGTTTAGGAAGGTGGATTTGCCGGCTCCGTTGCCGCCGATTACGGTTACGAAGTCCCCCTCGTTGAGAACTATGTCAAGCCCGTTCAGCGCGTGCTTTTCGTTCACCGAGCCGGGGTTAAAGGTCTTATAAACTCCCTTGATTTCAAGCATTTTCTTCTTCCCCTTTCTTATGCTTCAGCGCTGCGAACGAATGCTTCGATTTTCCCCGAAGATAGGGCACCGCAAGGAACGCCGCGACGATTATTGCGGTGAAAAGCTTCATATCGTTGGTGGGGAGCTTGAGCCAAAGCACAATTCCCATTACCACATAGTAGATTACGCCGCCGAACACTGCGGAGGCAAGGCAGATTGAGAAGTTCATGCCCTTTTTGAATATGGCCTCCGCCAGAACCTCGCCGATTATGATTGAAGCAAGTCCGATAACAATGGCGCCGCGCCCCATTTGAGCATCGGCGAAGCCCTGATACTGTGCAAGCAGACCGCCGGACACCGCCACAATGCCGTTCGACAGGGAAAGGGCGAAAACCTTCATGGCGTTTATGTTTATGCCCTGAGCCTTTGCCATGCTCTGGTTACAGCCGGTGGCACGCACCGCAGAGCCGAGCTCCGTTCCGAAGAACCAGTAGAACAGCAGAATAAGCGCCGCCGCAAAGCCAAGCGCCACAAGAATAGCCGTATTTACATGACGAAGCGAGAGCAGCAGATTGTACTTATCTACGCTCAGCGCCTGGTTCGGCTTATTACCGAGAATATGCAGGTTCACGGAATAAAGAGCTATCTGCGTCAGAATTCCCGCAAGAATGGGCGCAATGCCAAGTACGGTATGCAGAACTCCGGTGATGAAGCCCGCTGCCATTCCTGCGATAAGCGCAACGAGCATGGCAGCCCATGCGGGCCAGCCCGCCAAAATGAGCATGACGGTGACAGCCGCTCCTGTGGCAAAGGAGCCGTCCACGGTGAGGTCGGCGAAGTCCAAAAGGCGGTATGAGATATAAAGGCCAAGCGCCATTATGCCCCATATTACGCCCTGTGCGGCGTATCCGGGCAAACCGTTTATGAATGTTGAAATATCAGGCATTGTCAGATTCCTCCGAAAAATTATTTTTAGTTGGAATTGCAGAATTGCGAATTGCGGAAAGTGCTCGGTGGGCAAAAGTGCAAAACTTAACGCCGAGACAAGCTCTGCGGCTTGCGGCGGAGCCGCCTCGGCTCCCTCGCCGAGCCACCCGCGGCTAAGCCGCCTTGATAGGTGTGCGCCTTTTGCCGAGCTATCGAAATAATAACCTCGGCTGGCACGAAGTGCCTCCGGCGGTCGAGCATCCGAGGGAT
>USFO01000013.1 GCA_900553955.1 uncultured Oscillospiraceae bacterium | reverse complement strand
GCGGAACGTATTTGCCCTCAAATCCGGTGAATTGCTCTGCAACGTGGAACGGCTGAGAAAGGAATCTTTCAACCTTTCTTGCGCGGGAAACGGTAAGCTTCTGTTCCTCGGAAAGCTCATCCATACCAAGAATCGCGATGATGTCCTGAAGCTCTTTGTATTTCTGAAGAATTTCCTGAACGGCACGGGCGGTGCGGTAATGCTCCTCGCCCACCACGTTCGGGTCAAGAATACGGCTGGTGGAATCCAGCGGGTCTACTGCGGGATAGATACCCTTTTCGACAATGCTTCTGGAAAGAACGGTGGTAGCGTCAAGGTGTGCGAAGGTTGTTGCCGGCGCAGGGTCGGTAAGGTCGTCCGCAGGAACATAAACCGCCTGTACGGAGGTAATGGAGCCCCTATTGGTGGAAGTGATACGCTCCTGAAGAGCGCCCATCTCCGTCGCAAGGGTGGGCTGATAGCCAACTGCGGAAGGCATTCTGCCAAGCAGTGCGGAAACCTCGGAGCCTGCCTGGGTAAAGCGGAAGATGTTGTCTATGAACAGAAGAACATCTTGGTTCTCTCTATCACGGAAGTACTCCGCCATGGTAAGTCCGGTAAGGGCAATTCTCATTCTTGCGCCCGGCGGCTCGTTCATCTGACCGAAGCAAAGTGCGGTCTTGTTGAGAACGCCGGATTCTTTCATCTCGTAATAGAGGTCGTTGCCCTCGCGGGTGCGTTCGCCGACGCCGGCGAAAACGGAAATGCCGCCGTGCTCGGTGGCTATGTTATTGATAAGCTCCTGAATAAGAACGGTTTTGCCTACGCCCGCGCCGCCGAAAAGGCCGATTTTACCGCCCTTGGTGTAGGGGCAAATAAGGTCGATGACCTTGATGCCGGTTTCAAAAATCTCCGGCTCGGTTTTCTGTTCTGCAAAGGTAGGTGCGGGCTGGTGAATGGACATTTTCTCTACGCCCTCGGTATCCATTTCCATACCGTCGATAGGCTCGCCAAGCACGTTGACCATTCTTCCGAGTGTAACTTTGCCCACCGGAACCTTTATGGGTTCACCGGTATCCACACAGTCCTGACCTCTTTTAAGTCCATCGGTGGAATCCATTGCGACGCAGCGAACAACGTCGTCGCCCATATGCTGAGCAACCTCAACAACAAGACGGGAACCTGCGTTGTCGATTTCGATTGCGTTGTTCAGCTTAGGAAGGTGGCCTTCCTCGAATCTTATATCAACGACAGGGCCGATAACCTGAACAATTTTTCCTATATTGCTCACGAATTCGTTTTCCTCCTTAATTATTTACGCAGTTTGTAAAGCTCAAGCCTTGAAATAGAGCGCAAAAGCGCGTTCTGTGCTCTGCTGAAGTCCACGTCGGACTGCTTCATACGCTTTTCTGCGCGTTCCTTTGCGGCTTCCGCCCTTTCAGCATCGATTTCATCCGGCCATTCGGCGGCTTCCGCAATAATCACGGCGGTGTTTTCCTGAACGACTGCGTAACCGTCGAAAAGGGTGCTCGTCTTTTTTTCGCCGCTTGGCAAATTTATAACAAGCGTGCCCAATCCGACTGCTGCCGCCATGGGAGCATGGTCGACCAGCACTGCGAACTCGCCGACCTCGCCTCTTGTTTTTACGATGAAGCTTTCGGCTTCACCCTCAAAAAATACCCTTGTGGGGGTTATAACTTTCAGTTTGATTACCTTTTCACTCACAAGCCTGCCCCCTTACTTAATGGCTTCTGCGCCGCTGACAATCTCAGTGATTTCCTGAGTAATAGCGCCCTGGCGCGCGCGGTTGTATGCAAGGCTCAGGTCGTCTATAATCTCGTCGGCATTGTCGGTGGCGTTTTCCATTGCCATACGTCTGCTTGCAAGCTCGCCCGCCGCACTCTCAAGCAACGCGCCGTAAACAGCGTTGTTGATGTAGGACGGAATCAGCTTTGCAGCAAGATAAACTGCGCTTGGCTCGAAAAGCATACACTGGGCGGGCTTAGGAAGGAGCCCTTCCTCCGCCTTATACTCACCGTTCATGGTTTCGGTGTCGATTTCATCCGCTTTGCTTTGCATTTCGCTGATGGTCAGCGGAAGCAGGCGCACGATTGTGGGCTTTTGGGTCATTACGGAAACGAAACGGTTATAGATTATATAAACCCTGCCGACTTTTCCTTCAAGGAAAAGAGTGGTTGCCGCTTTGCCGATGCGTGCGGCATTGCCGAAATCGGCTTCGTCCGAATCTCCTACATAGGAGCCCAAAATCTCATAATTTCTGCGTTTGAAGAAATCAAGACCCTTTGCGCCGGAAACGGCAACGGCTTTTTCTTCGCTTTGCTGCATTTCTTCCACGGCAAATTTAAGAAGTCCGGAGTTAAAGCCGCCTGCAAGACCTTTATCGCTGGTGATAACAATGTAAAGATCTTTTTTGCTGGAGTTTTCCTCAAGAAAAGCATTCGGCTCTTCGTTTTCAAGCGCCTGTGCAATCATGTGCATGGTTTCGATTATATAGTTGGTATACGCTCTTCTTGCGTCCGCCTGGCTTCTGGCATGGCGGAGCTTTGCGCTGGCAACAAGCTGCATGGCGTGAGTGATTTGCTTTGTGGACGAAACACTTTTGATTCGTCTTTTTATATCACGCATTGAATCAGCCATAAATACACCTCATCACTCGTTTTTGCCGGGAACAAAGCCTGCTTTGAACTCTTTTACAACCTCTGCGGCCTTTGCCTGAAGCTCTTTGTCGAAGTTCTTGGTGCTCTTAAGCTCCGCAAGCAGATCCGCATGATGGTATTCGGCGAATTCAATAAGCTCCTTTTCAAAGCGTTTCATATCCTCGACGGGAACGTCGTTGCAGAAGTTGCTGGATACCGCAAATATGATAAGCACCTGATTCTCAACTCTCATGGGGGCGTACTGATCCTGCTTGAGGATTTCCACAATGCGCTTGCCCTTTTCAAGCTGTGCCTTGGTTTCCTTATCAAGGTCGGCGCCGAACTGTGCAAAGCCCGCAAGCTCACGGTACTGTGCGTATTCTATACGCAGCGGGCCCGCAATTTTTTTCATGGACTTAATCTGTGCGGCACCGCCGACGCGGCTTACGGAGATACCGGGGTTCACGGCGGGGCGAACGCCCTCGTTGAACAGCTCGGTTTCAAGGAATATCTGACCGTCGGTGATGGATATTACGTTCGTAGGAATATATGCCGAAATATCTCCCGCCTGGGTTTCTATTATCGGCAGTGCGGTGATGGAGCCGCCCTTTGCCAGCTTCGCCGCTCTTTCCAGAAGTCTGGAGTGAAGATAGAAAACGTCGCCGGGGTACGCTTCGCGTCCGGGAGCGCGCTTGAGCAGCAGCGCCATGGAGCGGTATGCAACGGCGTGCTTGGAAAGGTCATCGTAGACGATAAGCACATCCTTGCCCTCGTCCATAAAGTATTCGGCGATGGCAACGCCGGAATAGGGCGCAAGATATTGCAGCGGAGCCTTCTCCGCAGCGGTGGCGGCAACTACAAGGCTGTAATCCATGGCGCCCGCCTCGGTGAGCTTCTGCACTATCTGTGCGACGGTGGAAGCCTTCTGACCGATGGCGACATAAATGCAGATTACATCCTCGCCCTTCTGATTGATAATGGTATCGACGGCAAGAGCGGTTTTACCGGTCTGTCTGTCGCCGATGATAAGCTCACGCTGACCGCGGCCAATGGGAATAAGGCTGTCTATGGCCTTGTAGCCGGTCTGAAGCGGAGTATCTACGGATTTTCTTTCGATAACGCCGTGAGCTTTCTTTTCTACCTGACGGTATTCCTTTGCCTCAATGGGGCCTTTGCCGTCTATGGGCTGACCCAGCGCATTGACAACTCTGCCTATCATGGCTTCGCCCACCGGAACGGAAACAATCTTTCCGGTGCAGCGGACCTTGTCGCCCTCGACGATGTTGCTGTCGTCGCCGAGGAGCACGCAGCCTATGTTGTTCTCTTCAAGGTTCTGCACCATGCCGTAAACCTCTCCGGGGAACTCGATAAGCTCGCCCGCCATTGCATTGTCAAGCCCGTAAACTCTCGCGATACCGTCGCCGACCTGAACAACCGTGCCGAATTGGGCGGTTTCAAGGCGGCCCTCATAATTTCTGATCTGTTCTTTGATCAGCTTGTTTATTTCATCGGGTCTGAGATTCATCGTAACTTTTCCATGCCCCTTTTTATTGTAATTGTATAGTCTTAAGCTGTTTTTTCAAACCCTCAAACCTTGCCTTCACGCTGGCGTCCAGCATTTCGTTGCCCACATAGAGCACCATTCCGCCAAGTATAGAGGGATCCACGGAGGTTTTGAGCACGATGGTCTTGCCGTATTTTTCGGCAAGCTCCTCCGTAATCTTTTCTACCTGTTCCGGAGTCATTTCAACCGCGGTAACAGCCTCCGCTTCAAGTATATTCTTTCTTTCTTTGTATCCGCGCTCGAACTCTGGGAACATATCCATAAGTTCGTTTTCGCGTCCTCTGTCCGCCAGAGTTTTAAGGAAATTCATAAAGTACGCGCTGCCGTTCGGAAGCACCTTTTCAAAAAGCTCCTTCTTTTCTTCGAAAGAAAGCACGCTTTCCGTTACCAGACGCTCGAACTCCTTATCCGTCCTCATCTGCTCATAGAACAGCTTGAATTCGGTATAAACGTTGTCCTGGCAATTCTCCTCAAAGCATACGTCCAAAAGCGCGTCGGCGTATCTTTTAACCGCAAGGCTCATTTATGAATTACACCTCCTTAATCATGGAGATGGATTCATTGATAAGCCGGGCGTGATCCTCTTTTGTAAAGGTTTTGCCGGAGATTTTTTCCGCTGCGTCGATGGTCATATCGACTACGGAATCACGCAGCTCTTTTTCCGCCTGAGTACGCTCTCTGTCGATTTCCTTTCTGGCGTTTTCGATTATCGTTTCCGCCTGTTCCCTTGCCTCTGTAACGATTTGCTCCTTCATTTTCTTTCCGTCCTCATTGGCGGAGCGGAGAATGTCGGTCTTTTCGTCCATTGCGCCCTTCATAACTTCGGCATACTGCGCTTCAAGCTTTTTGGCGTCCTCGTTTGCCTTTGCCGCTTCGGTAAGGTCATGCTCAATGACCTCCTTGCGCTGGTCAAGAACCGCTTTTATCTTGTCTGCGAAGAATACCTTCACTATAACGAAGAAAACAAGGAAGGTGGCGATCTGGATGACTACCTGCCGCAGCAGGTCGGCATCCAACTTGATTAACCATTCCATAATGTTACCAAACTTTCTTGTTAAATTTCGGGGTGTGGTCTATTAGCCGATAAGGGGTTTTGCGAAAAGGATAAGGATTGCAATAACAAGGCCGTAAATACCGGTGGTTTCGGAAACTGCCTGGCCAAGGAGCATAAGAGTTCTGATTTTGCTCATTGCTTCGGGCTGACGGCCGAGAGCCTCAACCGCTTTACCTGCCGCAAAGCCTTCGCCGATGCCGGGGCCGATTGCAGCGATGCCAACGGAAAGTCCTGCGCCGATGGCGCTGGCTGCCAGAATAAGATCCTGTCCGGAAATGTTGATGTTCATAAGATTTATTCTCCTTTATAAAAATATACGATTTTGTTTACGGTGTGATATACACCATGGAAAGCAGACAGAAGATGTACGTCTGCAAAAATCCGGCGAATATGTCGAAATATCCGTGGATAAAAAGCGTCGCCCCAAGTGGCAGGAAGCAGATTACCGCAAGCAGTATCACAAGCTTCTTTTTCATGCCTTTAAGGGACTTGAGCTTGCTCACCTGATTGGTGAGAAGCAGGGTGCAAAGCACAAGCGAGGCAATTACGACCCAGATGGGCACAACGTTTGAACCGATAAGCATGGAATAAACAAGCACGCCGATAATAAGGCCGCCCAAAAGGTTTCCGAACATACGGAATGTAAGGGAAACGGGGCTTGCAAGCTCGCCGAGTATGTTTATGGGCAGCAAAACCGGGAACGGCTCTATAAAGCCTTTGAGATAGCTCTTTATTCCGTTTACTCTTATGTTGTTGCCGTGGTTGAGCACAAAGGTGAGTATTGCAAGCGCCATGGGCGTTGCAATATCCGCCGTGGGCTGACGCACAATGCCCATTCCCCAGAATCCGCTGATGTTGCAGCAAAGCAAAAAGGAGAACAGTGCTATGAAATACGGAATAAATCCTCTGCTTTCCGGTCCCATGGTTTCGTCAACCATATTTCCGATGGAGCCGTATATCGCTTCGGCAACAATTTGCTTTTTGCCCGCAGGCTTAACCTTGAGTCCGTGCCCGAGCCATATAAATACGACGGAAAGCACCGCAACTATAATCCAAGTCCACACGATGGTGTTCGTAATGGTAAAAGGTCCGATATTAAACCCTGCCGTTATTTGCGGAATATTCATTCTTTTCCTCCTTTCTCGTTTTTCCTTTGACCGAACGCGTCGATAAACGCCAATGCGTAAATGCCGTAGGGCACGCTGAGCAGTCCCGCGACGCATCCGAATATACTCACGCCGGGATTTTTGACGGCAATATATATTGCCGCCGCCCGGATAAGCATTCGCATAAAATACCCCATGCGGCTCGCTCTGTCTGCGTTCGCCCCGCCGGAAAGAAGCTTTCCCACGGAAACCTCGTGCTGGCGAAACAGCAGCGCCGCAAGGGCATATCCCAAAATAAGACCCATAAGCAGCGGCCTCCACTCAATAAAGAGCAGCCCCGCTCCGAAGCAGACAAGACATATTGCCGCCGCGGCAAGCCTTATTCTTCCGGCGGAGAAAAACTCCTCGTTTCCCTCGCCGTCATATTCATTTATTATCCCCGTCAGGATTTTTTTCATTTTTACCTTTTCCTTTTTCTGCGAAGGAATCTCTTATAAGCAGATATGTGTTTCTGTAAGCGGAATATACGCCTATAAGCGCGCCCGCCAAGGTGAACCAGTGTCCTCCGCCGCCGTATTTGTTGTCAAGCCAAATGCCCGCCAACGTAAGAATAAATATCGGGCAAAGCGCCGACAGCGCCACTTGAGTTATCAGCGAAAGCGCCTTTATTGCCTGACGGCGTTCCCTCGCCAGCTTTTCGAGCCGAGCGGTATCCTTTCTATCGTCCATCTTCATCCTCCGAAAGGCCGGCTTCCCTCATAATTTCCTGTTTTTCTTCGTCGGAAAGCCCGGAGAAAAGCTCCTCCTCCGTATCCGGAAGCTCGGTTTCCTCGTTTTCGAAAAAATCCTCCTCCGGAAGGGTGTATTCCGCATTTTCAAAGCTGCGGGAACAGCCCTCTTTCTTCCATATATCCTTCGGCGATTCCGCCTTTTCCTCCGGCTCCTTGGTCATATTGTTTTCGTAATAATTCATATATTTGCGGTTTGCTCTTGCGGCTATCAGTACGCCTAAAGCGCAGGTCGCCGCAAAGAGAAGATACACCCACCAGTTTCCCATAAAGTGTACTCCTCCCCTCGCATTTTGCCCGCTTTTCGGGAACCATATTTATAGTAGTTACTATTATAAAATGATTTTATCCTATGATAATTATAGCACAAAGAAAAATCCGTGTAAATAGTGAGATGTTATAGTTTTAACGAATAGTTTGCTCCGTTTTTTTAAGCGTTTTGCTGCCTGTTCATGAACAAAATTGCTATTGAGAATCCGCCGCGGTTGTGCTAATATTGTTTTCGGTATTATGTTTGCAAAAAGGCGGTTTTTGTATGTGCGAATTTTCTGAAAAATGCTCCCTTTGCCCGCGTATGTGCGGAACTGACCGCGCAGCGGGACAAAAAGGCTTCTGCGGCGGCGGAAATCTTGTCCGCGTTGCCCGCGCGGCGCTGCACTACTGGGAAGAACCCTGCATTTCCGGTGAAAGCGGAAGCGGCACAGTATTCTTTTCCGGCTGCACCATGCGGTGCGTCTTTTGCCAGAACAAAGAGATAAGCCGAAGCGAAGTCGGCAAGGAAATCACCATCGAGCGCCTTGCGGAAATCTATCTTGAGCTTGCCGCAAAGGGCGCGAACAACATCAACCTTGTAACGCCCATGCACTACGCTCCGCAAATCACTGCTGCGCTGGACATTGCCCGCAAAAATGGGCTTACCCTGCCCATTGTGTGGAACACCGGCGGCTGGGAGCGGCGCGAAAGTATCGCCGCAGTCCGCGATTACGCGGATATTTGGCTCAGCGACTTTAAGTATTTCGATTCCTCGCTGGGCGAGAGCCTTTCAAAGGCTCCGAACTACTTTTCCGTTGCGGCGGCGGCGCTTGACCAGATGGTGAAGCAGACCTGTGAGCCGGTTTTTGACGAAAACGGCATAATGCGCCGTGGCGTAATTGTCCGGCACCTTATGCTGCCGGGGCACCTTGACGACACAAAAAACGTGCTGCGCTTCCTTTATGAAAACTATGGAGACAGCATATGGATAAGCATTATGAACCAGTATACGCCCATGTGCTCCGACCCTCGTTTTCCGGAGCTTTCGCGCACCGTTTCCGACGAGGAATATAATGAAGCCATCGACTTCGCATGTGAGCTTGGCATAGAAAATGCCTTTGTCCAAGAGGGAGGCACTGTGGACGAGAGCTTCATCCCGCCCTTTGACCTCTCCGGAGTATAACAAAAACCATATTTTTGATTATACACATTTTCACAATGCATGATATAGTCGAAAAAAGATTTATACACAAATTTTAGGCAAATTCCGCGATTTGCCTAAAAAATATTTTTGTTAAATAAAAAATTTTTTGTTTTCTCTTGCATTTTGAAAAAAATAGTGATATATTTGTATTTATTCTATATACAAATGTTTCTAAGGGGTGGACTTTATGTCTGAAAACAGCACAAAAATGATTGTTGATGCAGAACTTGTTCCCGAAGTGCTGCTCAAGGTTTTGGAAGCAAAGCGCATGCTTTCTCAGGGCAAAGCGAGAAATGCTTCCGAAGCGGCGCGCCTTGCGGGAATCAGCCGCAGCGCATTTTATAAATACAAAGACGGCGTTGCTCTTTACAGCGGCGACCGCGAAAACAAAATCGTAACCTATTACCTTACTTTGATGGACAACCCCGGCGTGCTTTCCAATGTGCTCTCCACCCTTTCAAGGCACGGGGCAAATGTGTTGACAATAAATCAGAACATTCCCATTGACGGTGCCGCGCCGGTAACAATCTCTTTCAGCGCCGGCAATCTCCGCACCGACGGACACACCCTGCGCGAAGCCATCCGCTCCCTCGACGGCGTTATTAACTGCCGCAGCCTGAGCGAAGGCACATAAAATCACATCAAAATCCACACCTTCTTTATTTTATATCAAAAAACTTCCCTGCTGAATACTATGACAGCAGGGAAGTTTTTTAATTATAAACAGCCGCGCCGAAAACGGCGCTTTACGATAGAGGTATTTGGATTATGGATATTATTGTTCAAAAATTCGGCGGAACCTCCGTTGCGAATGCGGCGGGTCTGCGCCGCGCCGCAAGGCTTATTTCCGCCGCCCATGCCGCCGGAAACGGAGTTGTGGCAGTGGTTTCCGCACAGGGGGACTACACGGATAAGCTGCTGCGAAAAGCGGCGGAAATAAGCCCCGACCCCTGCAAGCGGGAGCTTGACGCTCTGCTTGCCTCCGGCGAACAGACCTCCATGGCGCTGCTCGCCATTGCCGCGGAGGCGGGCGGCTGCCCGGCGGTTTCCCTCTCCGGTTCGGAGGCGGGAATTAAAACCGACGGTCACTACGGCGAAGCGGAAATTACCGAAATAGATACAAGCCGCATATACCGGGAGCTTTCCGCGGGGCGCACCGTGGTGGTGGCGGGCTTTCAGGGGGCGGCGCCGAACGGCGATGTAACAACCTTGGGGCGCGGCGGTTCTGACACAAGCGCAGTGGCGCTTGCAGCGGTGCTCGGCGCAAAAACCTGCAAGATTTACACCGATGTGGACGGCGTTTACACAGCCGACCCTCGCCGCGACTCAACCGCAGCGAAGCTTGACAGCATAAGCTATGACGGAATGCTTGCTATGGCGAAGTCCGGCGCACAGGTGCTGCATCCTCGTGCGGTGGAGCTTGCAAAAAAGCACCATGTGCGTGTGGAGGTGCTTTCCTCCTTTACCGGTGCGCCCGGCACGGTGCTCACTGAGTGAATCCGTGTGCTTCTCGGCTCCCCTTACACAGAAGAGCCAAGATTCGCTCTACATTGCCTCGGTGCTCACAAAAAGCTCCGTGCTCAAACAAAAAAACTCCGTGCTCAAAAGCAAAAAGCTCCGTGCTCATTTGAGCACGGAGTTTTTGTCTTACATTTTAGCCTATTTTGATTACGCCGTCATCGTCGTCGTCCTCGTAGGTACTTCCGCCTCCTACATGGAATGGATTATCGTCGCTGGTACTCGGCGCGTCCTGATTCGCGCCGTAGTAGATATACACCTTTGTAAGCGTATTTCCGGTGGCGACCTCCTCGCCCTCCGCCGCGGACTGTTCGTAAACAATGTTGTATTCGTACTGGGTGCTGAAGTTCGGTACCTCCTGATACACTATGCCGAGGGCATCAAGCGCCGCGCGGGCTTCTTCGATGGTCCTGCCGACGCACTGAGGCATAGGCACTTTCTCCGGACCGACGCTCACCTTGAGCACGATTTCCGTTCCCTCGTCCACCTGACTTTTGTCCTTTATGGACTGGTCGAAAATCATACCCTCCGGGTAGGAGCTGTTGTTTTCCTCCTCGAAAACAAGCTTAAACTGATGATAGGTTTCGTTACCCTCCACCTTTTCGCGGTACCTGCCCACGAAGTTCGGCACAACAACGTCGTAGCCGCCGTTGCCGTCGCTTATTTCGTCTATTTCGGAATCGGATACAGAGCTGCTGCTCTTATTACTGTTTCCGAAGCCGAGAAGCTCCTTGCTGTAGCGGAAGAGAAACGCCAAAACGCCGAGCAGCACCACCATTGCTATGATGAACATAATGAGTCCCCATGGAATTTTGCGTCCCCGTTTAGGTTCTTCGTCCTCATAGCGCTTTCTTACGGGCTTTTCGCGAATGGTCTCCGTCTTTTTGAAAATGTCCTCGCCGCCGGTTTCCCCCGCTTTCTGCGGGTCATACATCATGGTGTTCGACTTGCTGGATTCAAGCAGCTCCGCGGTGAAATCGTCTATGGACTGGGTTCTGTACTCCACGGAAAGCTGCATTGCGTTCATAATGGCATCCGAAACATTGGACGGCACGTTCTGCTCAAGCTCCTCCGGCGGGCAAAGGGTGTCGTTCTCTCTGCGTTCCGCCGCGGAAACCGGCAGAGTTCCGGTTAGGGACTTATAGAGCACTGCGGCTATGGAATATACATCAGTCCATTCTCCCTGCCAGCTTGAGGAGGAATACTGCTCCGGCGCGGAATATCCCTCGGAAAGCTCCGGCTCGATGGCGGAGCCCTTGGTATAAAGCGAAGCCGTTCCGAAGCCGGAAAGCATAAGCTGACCCTTTGCGTTCACGCGGATACTCTCCGGAGAAAGCCCTCTGTGAACAAATCCGTTGCTGTGCAGGTATGTAAGGGTGGTGAACAGCGGCATAAAGAGCTTTTTCACCTGCGGCCATGTAAATTCGCCGCCGTTGTGGGTAAGATAATCACCGTAGGAAATGGTTTTGACATACTTATGCACCGCATAGGCGGTGTTTTTGTCGTAAATTACATCCGTCACCGGAATTATGTAATCGTTGTGGCGGAAATTTCGCAGTGCGTCGAACAGATCGTAAAAATCCGTCATAAGGCACTTGTACTGTGCCTCGTAGCCGGAAAGCGGCGTAACTTCGCCGGTAAGCTCGTTGCGCTTTGCCATGTTCTGCGGCATATATTCTTCGATAAAAGCACGTTCTTCATTTTCCGTATCGAAACAGATATAAGTTATACCTTCGCCGTTCATGCTTATCATGCGACCCACAAGGTATCTGTTGCCCACCACTGTTCTTACCGGCAGACATGCGGAGTCCGTCGGTGCGTTTTCGTCATATCCGCATCTGCATTTTCCGTTTTCGTCAAGCCGTGACATACAGCCCATACAAAGATATCTTTCTTCGGTAATCATCGAGCTGCCTCCTTTGTTATGAATTCATGATATATGTTTTTGCCCTGCTTTTATGAGCGTTCTTTTAAAGTTATATTTACAGACTTATACACAATATATAATATAACATTTTCGGCGTTCTTGCAAGTTTTTATTTTGCCAATTTACAATAGCTTAACAATCCAATTATATGTTCAAAATTGCTTATACTTTTACAAAAAAACGATTTTTGCCGAATTTATTTTAAAACAGACAAAACCCCGAGGGTGGTGGGAACCTCGGGGCTTTGTCTTTGGAAATGAAAAAGATATAAGATGTACTCGAAATTCATATCTTCCGGCGAACCAGAATTACCACCAGAACGGCGGCAAGCCAGAACAGCTGGAAGGCGGCGAGCATATACATGGAAAGGCTTGTGATATTTCCGGTAAAGAGGAAAATCGTAACAAGTATAAATCCAAGCACTATGCCGATCATTTCAAGAAGTGCCGCCGCAAAGGATGACTGGCGGATTATTCCGCTGCAGTTGAGCAGATCAGAAAGAGAGGAAAGACTGCCGTCGTAAACAGCCGCCGCGGAAGCGGTTTCTCTTTCTTCGGTGAGCTCTGCGCACTTCTGTTGATATTTAGACGAAAGCAGCTTGAGCTGGCTTTCGGGATAAGCAAAAAGGTCACTGAGTTTTTCGGCGGTAATGTTTGGGTCGCTGCAATTTATCACAAGGCGGATTCCCCTGCTTGCCATAACGCCGAGGGAGCGGTAAACCTCTTCATCCGCATTATAGCTGAGCACAAACATTGCGGTAAGTACGCCGCTGTTTGCAAGATAGAGAATATCCTTTCCACCGCCGACATATTTGTTCTCATAGTCGTGGGAGGGAATGTCTATTCCGTGGTTTATCATAAGCTCGCGGTTGCCGATTAGCACCCGTTTGCCGCCGACCCAAGCCGAAAGTCCCATGCCGTCCTCATAGATAATGGTATCCACCGGGCGGAGCAGCTTTCTGTCCCCCTGAACAACATTAAGAAAAATGCTGCCGAGGGTGCTTTTGGTGCTGCATATTACGGAAGCAGCGTCAAGAATGGCCTCATCAATTCTGCCCTGTGCAAAGGTTTTGATTGCGTGAAGCACAATGCTGCCCGCAGGGAACAAGTCTTCAATGTCAAGAAGCACGGAATCGGTTTCCGCAAAGGTTTCTGCGGTGTAGCCCCCCGCCATCATGCTGCCGCGTTCGTTAAGCGCCTTGCAGGAACGGTAAACGGGAAGCGCACCTGCGATGGTTGCAGAAAAAGGCGAAGCCACACAGAGTATCGCCGCAAAGCCCGTCACTGCGTCGGAAATTCTTCCGGTAAGGAGGAACGCTATCACGCCCACAAGGACAGAGCAGAGAAAAACGATGGGTGCGACCACTCTCGCAATGCTCTCCGTTGCATCGTCGCGGTAGGAAAGCTCCAAGAACCTTGAAAAGAACTTTGCCTTGGCGCTGGTGCAGAAACGCGGGGTTTCGTCACGCTGACCGGTAAGCTCTCTCGCAAGCTCCTTGTTGTGCACCGGCAAAAGCGCGGATTGGTCTTTGCCGGAAACGAGAGTTTCAAAGTTATCGCCTATGCGCTTCGCGGAAAGCGACTTGCCCACCGTGTTAAACAGCAGACAGAGGAGCGTTATCGGGAAGAAAAGGTTCTCCCCGCCGGAAGACATTGAGGAAGGATCTATTACGAATGAAACGCCCAGTGCTGCGGCTCCGATTACGGAGCAGGCTGCAAAGGTGTCGTTGCCTGCACGGAACCTTGCAAGAGAAAGCAGTCCGCCGCCCACGGTCACATTACAGGTGAGCGCCGCAATGCATATTATTGCAAGATTTATTGCCGGGAACACGATTCCGGACTTGGAAAATGCAATTGCTTCCGGAAGTTGATAGCCCAAAACAGGCGACAGACACATAACTGACGCGCATACGAATAAAACCAGTATTATTATACACCTAATTATCAAACTTGTAAACTGGTTTGAGAGATTTTTTTCAACAGATTCCGCCTGTGACGGATTTTCGTAATCGTCCGGGTCGTCATCCTCCGGCTGATGCATATTTCCCACCAGCTCTTTAGCTATATCGGTGTTCGCTTTTTCGGAAAATTTGTTTTTTACAGGCTCGCGGCTCGGCACTTCGGGAACGTGGATTCCCGGATGAGTGGGCTCCGCCACCTGCTTCATAAACTCCTCAACCTTGTCGCGGCGTTTTTCGGTGAACTCTTTATAAAGATCGCGGTTGCTTGTATCGGTAAGGTCGTTTTCGCCGCTCTCTTTTTTCTTCTTCGCCGCGGCAAAGCCGCCGACTATTCCCGCGGAGAATTTTTCCTCGGGAGAAATCGCTGCTTCTTCTTTCGGCTGCGGTTTTTCCTCGATTTTGATGACTTCCTTCGGCTTTTCGGCAATCTTTTGCTCCTCCGCCGCTTTCGGCTGAACCGCCGGAGCTTTCTCCCCGGATTTTTCCGGAGCTACCGCGCTTTTGGCAAAGCCGTTCACCGGGCGGTCAAAATCCCGCTCTGCGAAGTGCTTAGACATATCCTTCGTAACAAAGCCATCGGGCTTATCCTCTTTTTTGATGGTAAACTCCGTCTTTGTTTCGTGCGCAGGAACGGTGTTCACCTTTGCGCCGAAGCTGTCTTTCTTTTCCTTCGGCTTTTTACCGTTCTTCCACTCGGTAGGGCCGAAATACTGCGAAAGAGTATCGTCCACCTGAATGGTTCTGGTCGTCATAGGTTCGCTGTTGTATTTTTTGGTGTAGGTCGGCGCCTGCTCCTCTTTTTTCTCCGGAACGGCGTTTTTTTGCCGCATTTCAAAAAAATCGCCCTGTATTTCAGTTCCGGCCTTCGCCGCCGTTTCTTTTTGCTTTTTTCTTCTTACTTCCTCCAGAATATCGTCTACCGAATATCCCTTGCCCGCCATGATTTTCTCCTTCCTCTGTATTCTGAAAAATCCTTATCTTGCTTTTATGCCAAGGCGCTGGCGCGCGGCCTCGTACATCATCACGGAAGCCGCCACCGAAGCGTTGAGAGATTCAATTTTTCCGCGCATGGGAAGCGAAATCACGAAATCGCATTTCTCCTTTACAAGGCGGCTCACGCCTTTTCCCTCTGCGCCCACCACAAGCCCGATGCTTCCGGTGAAGTCCTCTTGCCACACGGGAGTTCCGTCCATATCCGCGCCGAAAATCCAAACGCCGCGGTCTTTCAGCTCGTCAAGCACCGCCGGAATGTTCGCCACGCGAACCACCGGAACGTACTCCACCGCGCCCACGCTTGTTTTTGCCACAACATAGTTAAGCCCCACACTGCGCCGCTTCGGTATTATTACCCCGTGGGCACCGCAGCATTCGGCGGTACGGATAACCGCGCCGAGATTGTGACCGTCCTCCAAGCCGTCCGCAATTATAATGAACGGCGCCTCGCCGCGTTCCTCCGCCAGTGCGAACACATCGTCGAGGCTTGCGTAGGCGTGCGCAGCCGCAAATGCGACTACACCCTGGGCGTTTGCGCCCGCGGCGATTTCGTCTATTTTAACCGGAGAGGTTTCCTTGACCGGAACGCCCGCATCTTTTGCGAGTGCGTACAGCTTACCCAGACCGGTGCAACCCTTTGCAACGAGTATTCTGTCAATTTCTCTGCCGGCCTTCAGTGCCTCGATAACGGCGTTTCTGCCCGCAATCTTATCTCTGTCCGCTTCGTTTTCCCGAAGCGCTTCTTTTTCTTTATCCATATTATTCTCCCTTCATCAGGGTGGAAATATTGACCACCGTTTCAATCCAATAATCCCGCAGTTTTTCGTTTATCAGCGTACCCTTTGCCGTGCGAACATAGTATTTGCGGGGTTTTCCCTCCGACATATCCCATTCGCTCTGCAAAAGTCCCTGACTTTCCAGTCTGCGAAGCAGCGGATAAAGCGTGTTTCCGTCCACCGGAACGCCCTTTTCCGTCAGCTCCTGCCCAAGAGAATACCCGTACTTAGGGGAGGAAAGCTGATTAAGTACGCCCAAAACCACAGTGCCGCGGCGCAGCTCCGAAACAAATCCGGCGATAATTTCGTCGTCACTCAAGCTTACCTCACCTCCGAAAAACAGCTTAATAATGCGCTTTTTTCGGCATTACGGAAATGCCGGCCGCCGACTCTGCCGAGTCGGCGATTCCGATACTTCCTCCGAAAAAAAACAGGGGCTAAATTATACATTTATCCGCCTAAAAGTATACTGTATAACATATACATTTGTCAAGTAGAAATTATAGCAAAATATAAATAATTATTTTTACACTTATCGTTATTTATAATTATTTATATTTGGCTTTATGCTGAATTATAATTATTTATATTTTACAATACTGTGTGTCGCACGAATAAAGCAAAAAAAGAACCGCCCTCCGGGTGTAGGCGGTTCTTTGGATTTAATTGACATATAAAATTATTAAACTGCTATTTTTGGCTTTGTTATGCGGTTTTCCGTCACTCCGTTTTCAAAAGCCGCGGGTATTTTTTCATTATAATCCCCGCCATTTCGCGGATTTCGTCGGAAATCATTCCCATGGGGCCGTTTATCGGGTCGTACTTGAACATTTTGCCCTCTATGCGGAAGCGGCAGTTGTTCGCCTCTCCGGTGACGTAGAATCCGTCGTTTTCGCTCTTTTTGAAGTCCTCCTCGTCGAGGAACAGGGTAAACTTTTCCCTGTACGGCTTGCCGTCGTATGGGCAGCAGTCCGCGCAAATGCCGCATTCATCGCAGAATTCGTCTATGTGGACAATCTGGCGGCTGCCGTCGGCGAGAGTTACTATAAGATTTGCTCTGTTGGGGCAGCACTCGGCGCAGAATTCGCATACGGTGTCACATTCAAGGCAGCGTTCGCCCTCCTTGCAGGCTTTGCAGTCCGCGCAGAGCTTGCTGCGGTTCTTCATAAAGGATTTATCCTCGGTTTCGTTATCCGGCATATACTTGTCAAAATGCGTGTTGGCAAGCTTTCTTGCAAGGCGCTGAGCGTCGGCGATAGCCTCCGCAATATCCGCCGTTCTGCCGAAGAGAGCGTCACCCACAAGGTAAACGTGGCCGTCCGCCTCGTCAAGCAGCGGCGAGTCACACTCCTCGCCCACGGCGTTTATAACAATGTCCGCCGGAAGCTTTTCTTTTTCCTCGGTAATCAGCAGCGGGCGAATTCCGGTTTCCTCATCCGGTTCGCCGTATGCGGTTTTGCGGCAGAGTAAATTTCCGCCGCGCACGCCGCTTGCGGTAAGGCTCTCCATGATGAAGATACCCTCCTTTTTCATGGCGGCTATCTCCGATGGAGAGGCGGTCATTTCGCTTTGAGGACGGTCGAACACCACCGTCACTCTGTCCACGGTGGGCAGCTTTTTGGCGCAGCGAGCGGCCGCTGCGGCGGTGTGGCCTCCGCCCACCACTATGAGGTTGCCTATGTACTTCTCCTCAAGGGCTTCCTGCTCCGAATTTCGACATTCCTCAAGGAATTCCAGTGCGGGGATTGATTTTCCGAAGGCGAATTTAAGATGGCTTTGAGTGCCCGCTCCGATGGCGAGAACTATCTTCTCAAAGCCCTTTTCCCGCAACTCTTTTATGGAGGTTATCTCCGTTTCAAGCTCCATTTCTATTCCCAGAGCCTGAATAAGGGTGACGTCCCACTCCACATCCGCATCGTTTATGCGGAACTTCGGCACATATTTAATCACGGAACCGCCGGGGCGCTTTTCCTTGTCGAATATGGTCACATTCGCCCCCTGACGAGCCAAGAAGCACGCAGCGGCAAGTCCGGCGGGGCCGCAGCCCACTATCGCAATCGGCTCTCCCGCTCTGGATTTAAGCTCCGTTTCGTCCAAAAGGTCGAAGCAGGCGTTCTTCGCCGCACGGAGGTTCTCCGCGTTTATGGCAAGCGCGCCCTCGTAAAAGCGCCGGGAGCAGGAATCCGCACAGGGGTGCGGGCAGAGGGTTTCGACGGTGAAGGGCAGAGGGTTGCGTTCGATTATAACCCGCAGAGCTTCAAGACTTCTGTCGTTCTTCAAAAGGCGCATAATAAGCGGAATATCCTGCCCCAAAGGGCAGACAGCACGGCACTGTGCCTTAGCGCAGTACACCGGAGGAATGGGTCCCTTTGCCTTGCGCAGACCCGCGCGCTCTTTATTCTTATAGCGGCCGCCGGAGTAGGCTTCCTTTTCAATGTCCGGCAGGTCGGATGTTAAAATTCCGGAGAACTGGGTGTAATCGCACTTGGAAACCGCCTCCACCGTCTGTTTAAGGCGGGCAAGTCCGCCGGGACGGATTACATCTGAAACCATGGTAACGGGCCAAATTCCCGCGTTAAAAAGCTTCTCCGCGGTGTATATATCCGTTCCGCCCGCAAAGCATACCCGCAGACCGCCGCCGAAATCGTTGGCGATTTTCTCCGCAAGTGAGAACGCTATGGGGAACAGCGCCCTGCCGGTGAGCTTGCCGCCCTTTATACCGCATTCATCGGCGTTTTCCACACAAAGGCCGTCGCAGACCTTTACGCCGAACTCCAAGCGGTGGGAGTCCGCCTTGAATTGCAGGCGGGAAAGCGCGGGTTTTATGTCGTCATAGCTTGCTTCGGAGTCAATGCGTTCCTTGCTTATAACCACGTCGTCATAGCCGTTTATATCAAGTATTCCCCGAACGGTGTAGTAGCCAAGGAGATCCGGGCTGAGACGGACAAAGGTATGCAGGCGCTTCTCCTCAATTAGGTATTCCGCACAGGCCTCCACCTCCTGCGCGGAAAGTCCGGCGCGGGGAACGAAAGTCGCGGAGATGCAGACATTGGGGCTTATGTCGGAAAGATATGTGTTGTCAATGCCGTCAAGCTCGTCCATGTGGGCGCGCGCCCAGTTTTCGCACTCGCGCCAAACCGGAGTGTATTCGGCGGATTTAAGCCCCTCGATGAAGCTGTTCATTTTATCGGACTTCAAATCCTCAAGGCTTCCTCCCACGGACATATTGAAGATAAATCCCTCCGGCACGCCAAGCTCAAAAGCGGTGCTGATAAGCTTGATTGCGTACCACGCCTTGACATATTCGCCGAATGCGTCGCCAAGGCTCAGCTCCGACGGGTGCTCCGAGGAGAAGGTTCTGTCCCCTATGGATGCGCTGGGCTTTTCGGCAGGCTCCGGCTCCGGGAACACGGTTTTAAACTCAAAAAAGCGTGCTCCGGCGTAGGCGGCGATTATGCCCTGCGCCGTTTGGGTAACGGGACCTGCGGCGGGCCCCACCGGGTTCTCTATACGCAGTCCGAATATGGGAAGGCGGCTTCTTCCGGCCTTATATATATCTTTAACGCCGAAAATCGTGCCGTCGGCGGAACGTTCCTCCAACAGCAGCGCCATAAGCTTTTCAAAAGAAAGCGGCCGCAACAAATCGCTCATAAAAACAGCCTCCCATACGGAATACATTATAATACATATTAAGTGTATCATTTTTTGCTTCGGAATACAAGAGTAAAATGCGCCGCCGAAATTTTTGCAAAAAAATAACTCCGCACGGAGTAATTCTCCGGCGAAGTTCATCTATATGAAAGCTCCGTCAATAGCAAAAAGCCGCTAAAATAGCGGCTTGATGGAGCTGATAATCAGATTCGAACTGATGACCTCATCCTTACCAAGGATGTGCTCTACCTACTGAGCTACATCAGCAAAGTGGCGACCCGGAAGGGGCTCGAACCCTCGACCTCTAGCGTGACAGGCTAGCGTTCTAACCAGCTGAACTACCAGGCCACAAACCACAATTATCCGGTATGTAAAGCAGGTTACTTGACTTTGTTGGTGGGCCTTCAGGGACTCGAACCCCGGACCAATCGGTTATGAGCCGACCGCTCTGACCAACTGAGCTAAAGGCCCTTATTAATGGTGACCCCTGGGAGAATCGAACTCCCGTTACCACCGTGAAAGGGTGGTGTCTTAACCGCTTGACCAAGGGGCCGTTATTCAAGTGGTCGGGGTGACAGGATTTGAACCTGCGGCCCTCTGGTCCCAAACCAGATGCGCTACCAAACTGCGCTACACCCCGATTCAATTCGCACCGCGACGACGTTGATTATGATACTTTATTTTGTGGTAAATGTCAACTATATTTTTTAAAAAATGATGTATATTGTGGCAAAGCCCATAAAAGTACCCATATATGATCTGTTTTGAGGTTCCGATAGGGGTTATATGCTTGAACTGACACCCTAAAAAAGATATAATTAGTGTGATTTGTTATGTAGAGGTATTTTGATGAAAGAACCAGTATTTGTTTCTCCGGCAGAGATAGCAGCCTCCAAGGCCGCGGCAAAGCGAGTAAAAGACGAAGTTTATGACCTCGGCCTTACTTACCATATAGAATCCTACGGCTGCCAAATGAACGAGCACGACTCGGAAAAAATAGCCGGCATGATGGAGGAAATGGGTTACGCCAAAGCTGAAGACAAGTCCAAGGCCGACTTTATAATATTCAATACCTGCTGCATTCGCGAGCACGCTGAGCAGAGGGTATACGGCAATATAGGCGCGCTGAAAAAGCGCAAGGACGAGAATCCGCAGCTCATGATAGGCGTATGCGGCTGCATGATGCAACAAAAGGACGCCGGCAGGAAGCTCTTCAAGCGCTTTCCATTTGTGGATATAGTCTTTGGCACTAATGAACTGTATCGGTTCCCGTTGCTATTTGAGGAAGCATATCACGGAGAGCGCACGTTGCAGGTTCGCGACATGGACGGCGAGATAGCGGAGGGGCTGCCGGTTTGCAGAAACAGCACATTTTCCACCTTCACAAATATAACCTACGGCTGCAACAACTTTTGCTCTTACTGCATAGTGCCGTATGTAAGAGGACGTGAGCGCTCCAGAAACTCTGCGGATATAGTGAACGAGGTAAAGGGCCTTGCTTTGGCCGGATTTAAGGAAGTGACGCTCCTTGGCCAGAATGTCAATTCCTACAAGGGGGATGGCGAAACTACTGACTTTCCGGCGCTTTTGCGCATGGTACACGATCAGGTTCCCGAGCTTAAGAGAATACGCTTCATGACCTCCCACCCAAAGGACCTTTCGTCAGGGCTTATAGACGCTATGGCGGAATTGCCAAGGGTGTGCAAGCACATACATCTTCCGGTCCAGTCCGGCAGCAGCAGGATACTCAAGCTCATGAACCGCTGCTATACGAGGGAAAAATATATAGAAGAAGTACAGCAGCTCAGGGCAAAGGTACCGGAGATAGAACTGACCACGGATATAATAGTTGGCTTCCCGGGCGAAACGGAAGCGGACTTTAAAGAAACGTTGAGCCTCGTGGAGCAGGTTGGCTACTCTGCGGCGTATACTTTCATGTATTCTCCCCGTAAAGGCACCGCAGCTGCCACAATGCCCGATCAGATACCCGACGAGGTAAAGCATGACAGGCTGGAAAGACTGAACGAAGTCCAGAGCAGGGTGCTCCGCAATGGCAACATGAAATATATAGGCACTTACGGCGAGGTACTGGTCGAGGGATGCGACCACAGATCAGAGCCCATGGCCTACGGCAAATTGAGCAACTTCAAGATGGTGTACTTCCCTGGGGATGATAGTCTTGTGGGCAGCATGAGAAACGTAAAAATAACCGGCAGCCAGAACAACTCCCTCATAGGCGAACTTGTTTAAGGCAGAAAGGCATATTCAATGATAATCGAAAAAGCAACAGAACTGGGCATGGCTCTTTCAAACTCCGATGAGTTCCGCAGGCTCCAGGCAGCAAAGGCCGACATGGACGCCGATAAGCACGTAAACGAGCTTATGGAGCAATACACCCAAAAGCAGGACAAGATGGTTTCCATGCTGGAAAACGCGGATTCAGAGGGCATCGAGGTATCCGCCATCGCCAAGGAGATAGACGATATACAGACGGAGCTTGTGGAAAACCCCGTATTTGAAGAGATGATGGAGGCGCAGCACTGTTTCGCCAACCTTATGAACGAAGTCAACAGGACTGTCGGCGCCTATATAGGTATGAACACCGAGGAAAACAGCAGTTCCGGCTGCTCTGGAAACTGCTCCGGCTGTTCCGGCTGCGTACACTGATACCGTTTAAATTTAGCGAGAATTTCTCAGGAGCAAAGCATATATGCCCGCAGAGCTTACCCCAATGATGCGCCAGTATATGGAGGTAAAGGAGAAATACAAGGACTGTATACTCTTTTACCGTCTTGGCGACTTTTACGAAATGTTTTTTGAGGACGCTCTTCTGGCCTCCCGTGAGCTTGAAATAGTTCTCACCGGGCGCGACTGCGGCCTTGAGGAACGCGCACCCATGTGCGGCGTGCCCTACCATGCGGTAGAGATATATGCCAGCAAACTTATTGAAAAGGGTTATAAAGTAGCTATCTGCGAGCAGATGACTGATCCCAAGGAATCCAAGGGCCTTGTGGAGAGGGAGGTCATAAGAGTGATGACTCCCGGAACGGTCATAGAGGAAAGTATGCTGTCCGAGCGGAAGAATAACTATATCGTATCCATCTTTCTCCGCGACAGCGATCTCGGCCTTGCTTACTGCGATGTTTCTACGGGAGCATTTTACGTATACGAATACAGCGGGGAAAAGTATACAGCCGAGCTTATGGACGAGCTGTGCCGCATACAGCCTACTGAAATAGTGGCAAACGACGCAATATTCCTCAACGAGCTGCTCACACGCAAGCTTCAGTCGGAGTACTACACCCAGTGCTACGGCAACTGGGCATACGAGTATACAGGCGCAAAGCAGCGGCTTCTTAACCACTTTGGGGTATCTACCCTGTCCGGCTTCGGCTGTGACGATATGCCTTGTGCCATATCCGCCGCGGGGGCGCTGATCGCATACCTTGAGGATACACAGAAGAACTCCTTGTGCCATATTAAGCGCATACGGGTGATGCAGCGCACAAAGTACATGCACATAGATGCAAACTCCCGGCGTAATCTTGAGCTTACACAACCGCTGAGGGCTGACGGCAGCAAGAAGAACACGCTTCTGTATCTATTGGACAAGACCGGCACCGCCATGGGAGGAAGGCTGCTTCGCACATGGATAGACCAGCCTTTGCAGGATCCCGGCGATATAGACGCAAGGCTCAACGCCGTAGACGAGCTTTTGTCAAAGCCTATACAGCGGCAGGAGCTGATGACGGCTCTCGACGCCATATACGACATAGAGCGTCTTTGCAGCCGCATAGCCTATTCCACGGTACACGCACGGGACTGCGATTGCCTCCGGCATTCATTGGAAAAGCTGCCCGGAGTCATAACTACGCTCCAAGGGCTCAAGGCCAACGAATTCCAGCGCATACACGGCGCTCTGGACCCGATGGACGACATATGCGCCCTGCTCACCTCCGCCATAATAGACAATCCGCCCCTGAGCGTAAAAGACGGCGGCATAATCCGCGACGGCTACAACGAGGAGCTGGACAAATACCGTGACGCCGCGAAAAACGGTAAAACGTGGCTTGCCCGCATGGAGGCGGAGGAGAGGGAGAAGACAGGCATAAAGAACCTTCGCATAAGCTACAACAAGGTCTTCGGCTATTATATCGAGGTCACGAAGGCTTATCAGCACCTCGTGCCTTACAACTATCAGCGCAAACAGACACTCGCAAATTGCGAAAGGTACATAACCGACGAGCTTAAGGAGCTGGAAAACACAATTCTCGGCGCTGAGGAGAACTGTGTTACTCTCGAATATAAGCTTTTCTCCGAGCTGCGTTCAATGCTCCTCGGCTGCATAGAGCGGCTTCAGAACGATGCTGCGCTCATCGCGTCGCTGGACGTATATTGCTCCATGGCCCAGGTGGCCTTCGAAAACAACTATTGCAGGCCAAAGATACTTACAAGCGGCAAGATAGAGATAACGGACGGCCGTCACCCTGTTGTGGAAAAAAACGTGAAGGAGGGCTTTGTGCCCAACAACACCATGATGAACGCAAGGGACGACA
>USFO01000012.1 GCA_900553955.1 uncultured Oscillospiraceae bacterium | reverse complement strand
TAAAATGCCCTTCTAGGGCTTATTCAAGCCTCCGGCTTTGCCGGAGGTTGTGACTTTTATTAGATATAATTTAATTAAATGCGTTAAGCATACATTTCAGCGTTAACATTCCAGAAAATCCCTTCATTTCATTAGCAATGGGGTAGAATATAGCCTTTTGGAAGTGCAGACTATCATCGTAGTTGTCTGTTACGGGAGAGGTATTTTCATAGTTATCAGCACAGTGTGGACTTGTTAAAAGGTCGGATAACAAACCAGTAACTTTAAAAGGAATATTCCAATCATTTTGGTTAATTCCAGTTATGCACCAATTAAGTCGTATTTGTTCTTGGCTTGATTGAGAACAGTAGTTACTGTAAAGATCAGTTCTTTTTGAAAGTTCTGAACTTTCCATTTGCCAAAGCCAATCTTTATTTCGACAATAGCCAGGAAGTTCAATGCATAATTCTAATAAAATATCAAAGGGGTTCTCGTATTCAGGATCATCTTTTACGATTTTCTCAAAAGAGGGCAAAGATGCAAAATATAAATGTAGCATACATTCGAGCATAGCTTTCGTAACTTCATAGCACTCGTTTTCGCAATGAATCATGTATCTGTTACTATTGGTTATGATTGCTAATATTTTTTCATGATAAGTATTGAACATATCAATTAGCTGCTCTTTTATGGGTCTGCTTGTATCGGCTTGTTGCAATACGGGTTCTGATGGTGTATAAAAATCTTTTGAACAACATGTATTTTGTGGGTCACTGCTTTTGGAAGGAACTTCTTTGAGAAGATTTTTGGAATTAGCTTCTTTCTGTGCGGAATCTTTTGTTTCGGGTGTTTTCCATAGGTGAATAACAAAGGCAGAAAAAGGGGCAAAGAGAATTATAGTTGGAATGGCACCAAGAGAAATTCCATTCCATTTTAGAGAAGTTTGAATTAAACCAAAAATAAAGAAAGCAATAAATGAAAGCCCGCAATTTTTCCAAAAACGCATTGATTTTTTCTTTTTGGCTACTTTATTTTCAGAGTCTTTTTTTAATGCTTCTTGGCTTTTAGATTGTTTTTTTGCAACCCATTCATAGTTTAACTTCCAGTTTATACATTTTACAAAGAAATAAATTATAGTGGGGACAAATGCTGTTGTAATAAAAATATATTCTATTGTGTAGTCTTTTTCGTATGTAGTGGGTACGCCTAAAGAAGGATTGCATAGGTAGCAAGGAACGAATCCTTCCTTTTTCATGCCAGATCCGGTTCTTCCTGTATAAGTATTTATGAGGGATTTGTTTTTTATTCTGGTACAATTTTTAGTGCAATGATAGAAACTTTCACCTTCGACTGCATAAAATTTTCCGCTATCATCTTCAAAATGCCCAGTATAATAGCCAATAATCCCATATGCCACAGCGGAAAAAATAGCAGCAATAAGAAGGAGCGCAAGCATTGATTTTATATCATGCGAGGAAACAAAAAGAAAGTTAGGATGGCGTTTTTTTGCCAAAGTGCCTTCTTTTGAAGAGAGAGAATCCGCAAATTCTTTTTCAGAAAAAGAAATATCGACATCGGCAAGAAAGCCCTCTTTTTTATTTGTTTTATGCTTCAATGCCCAATATGCGATTTTATCAAGAATAAAATCTTTTGTAGTTTGCATACTATAGCCTCTTTTCTTACGGAATAAGAGAAAAAATATCAAAAATCTTTATAACAAATTAACACAAAACACGGTATTTGTCAACTTTTACATTGCTTTTCCGAGCGGGTAATTAAATTGCTTTGTCATTATTAAAAAGATAAAGTGCCTTTATGCTATTGCATTGTACGATAGAAATATTTCTCTTGCACCGGAGGCGGCTTCGTGCTAATATTGTTCTATGGCAAAAATAACGGAAAAGAGTGATACTATGGCAAAGGTTACACTTGGCTCAACGGGGATTACGGTGGAGCAGAACGCCTTCGGCGCGCTTCCGGTGCAGCGGGACGATATGGAAACCGCCGTGGAAATTCTCCGCAGGGCTTACGACGGCGGGATGAGGTTTTTCGACACCGCCAGAGCATATACCGACAGCGAGGAGAAAATCGGCGAGGCGCTTTCCGACCGGCGGGATAAAATTTATATCGCAAGCAAAACCCACGCAAAAACTCCGGCGGATTTTTGGGAGGATCTTGAAACTACCCTTAAAAATCTCCGCACGGATTATCTTGATATTTATCAGTTCCATATGGCGCCGCAGTGCTTTGCGCCCGGCGACGGCACCGGAATGTATGAGTGTATGCTTGAGGCGAAAAAGCGCGGAATGATAAGGCATATCGGCATAACCGCCCACAAAATCGGCGTGGCCATGGAGGCGGCAAAATCCGGCCTTTATGAAACGCTGCAATTTCCGTTCAGCTACCTTTCCGGCGAACAGGAAATAGAGCTTGTGAGAACCTGCCGGGAGCACAATGTGGGCTTCATAGCAATGAAAGCGCTGGCTGGCGGGCTTATAAACAGCTCCGCCGCGGCATACGCCTATATCGCGCAGTACGACAATGTTCTGCCTATATGGGGAATTCAGCGCATGAGCGAGCTTGAGGAGTTCTTGAGCTATATGGAGAACCCGCCGGAGATGACGGAGGAGATACAGGAGATTATCGCAAAGGACAAAGCTTCCCTTGCGGGGGATTTCTGCCGCGGCTGCGGCTACTGTATGCCCTGTCCCGCGGGAATAAGCATACCGGACTGCGCGAGAATGTCCCTTATGGTGCGGCGCGCTCCCTCGGCGAACTGGCTGGGCGAAAAGATGCAGGCGGAGATGAAGAAGACGGAAAACTGCCTTCACTGCGGCGCCTGCATGAAGAAATGCCCCTATTCGCTGAACATCCCGGAGCTGCTTGTGAAGAACTACGAGGACTACAAAAGAATACTGGCGGGAGAAATCACCGTTTAATAAAAACGCTTCGTATGGATTTGCCATACGAAGCGTTTTGCTGTTCAATTATTCAATTTCAATAAGCGAACGTTCGCCGAAATCGAGGATTTTCCCGGCGGTATATTGAATGGGTGAGCGGAAAATGGGTCCGTCCACGACAAGGGTATGGTATTCACCGTTTTCACCGCAAACATCTATGCCACATTGAGCCATTTCCTCAAGCAGGGCTTCGTCGAGGATTTTACCGAGCATACTTTTCGGAAGCTTTGTATTGTTAACGGACTTGATAACGCATTTGTAGCCGAGATTTATAACCTCCCGGGCATTTTCCTCTCTGTTTGCGTGCCAAAGTGGGTACAGAGCTGAAAGCCCCGCATTCCTGCAGCGTTCTTCTCCCCAAATTCGGTGTCCCTCTATGTCAATATCCCCGAAGCAGGCGAATTCCGCTCCTGCTTTTTTGGCTTTGCGAAGAGCTTCCTCCATGGCAAGGTGATAGTCCTCTCCGCAGGAGGGTACGCAGAGCAGCGGAATTTGCAGCGCCGCGGAGTAGCGCTCAAGCAGAGCGCCGCCGGCTCCATGGAAAAACGAACGCCCGTCGCCGGAATTAAACATAACGAGAAGCGCCGTCGGAACTCCGCCGAGGGCGAGCATTTTGTGCAGGGCGAGGGTGCTGTCCTTTCCGCAGCTGTATGACATCACAAAGCTTTTGTTTTCAAATTCGGTGCTCACGCAATCAGTTCTTCCTCGATAAAATATTTCGGGCGGTGCTTGGTTTCAAGATACGCCTTGCCCACATATTCACCCACCACGCCGACGGCGGCAAGGTTCGTTCCGCCGCAGAGGAATATCGAGGCGATTATCCAACCCGTTGAGTCCTTGAGCACGCCTGCGATGCTCAAAATTAGCATTATGAGCATGGTGAGCACGGACAGCGCCGCCATGAGCACGCCCGCTCCGAAAATCATCTCAATGGGGCGGGTGCTGAACGAGGTTATGCCGTTCCACGCAAGGTCGAGCATCTTCTTTATGGTGTATTTGCTCTCTCCGGCGCGGCGTTCGCGGCGTTCGTAAAAAACAACGCCGGATTTATAACCTATCATGGGAACCATTCCCCGCAGGAAAAGGTTCACTTCCTCAAATTCGGAAAGAGCCTCGATGGCGCGGCGGCTCATCAGGCGGAAATCCGCGTGATTGAAAATAATCTGAGCACCGCATAGCCGCATTATCTTGTAATAGCCCTCCGCGGTAAAGCGCTTCATAAATTTGTCGCTGTCGCGTTTGTTCCGCACGCCGTAAACAATGTCGTAGCCGTCATCGAACTTCACTATCATCTGGTCAATGGCGTCCACATCGTCCTGAAGGTCGGCGTCTATGGAAATAGCAGCGTCACAGTGGGGAGCCGCCGCCATAAGTCCTGCATAAAGGGCGTTTTGGTGACCGCGGTTGCGAGAGAGCTTCAGTCCGCAGAAAATAGGCTTTTTGTCGTGGTATTCGCGAATCATATTCCATGTATCGTCGGAGGAACCATCGTCCACAAGCAGAATTCTGCTTTCCTCGGAAATCATACCCTTTCGCATAAGAGTGAAATATTTGTCGGAAAGAATTCGCACGGTTTCCGGCAGAGCGTCCTCCTCGTTGTAGCAGGGTACTACGGTGTAAAGAATCATTTATGTCACCTGTCTTTCTCAATCAAATCAAGTTCGTTTGCCGAAAGCTCCCGGCACTGTCCCTCGGGAAGCTCCTCAGGGAGAAAAAAGCCTCCCATGGAAAGCCGCTTCAGCTCCGTAACCTTTGCGCCGAAGCAGCCGAACATTCTTTTAATCTGGTGGTATCTTCCTTCAAAAAGGGTTACGGTGCAGTCATATTTCCCGCCAAGCTCAAGCCCTGCGGGCTTGCATACTCCGTCGGAAAGAGCCACTCCGCTTTCAAAGGCATCCTTCATCTCTGCGGTTACGGGAATATCCAGCGTTACGGCGTAGCTTTTGCGAACATGCTTTTTCGGCGAAAGTATGCGGTGGGCAAAATCGCCGTCGTCCGTTATAATCATAAGCCCGGTGGTGTCCTTGTCAAGTCTTCCGGCGGGGAAAAGCCCCTTGCGGAAAAGCTCGCGCGGAACAAGCTCCAAAACCGTGCGCTGATTTGTGTCCTCCGTTGCGGAAACATAGCCTTTCGGTTTGTTCAGTACAATATATATGTGTTTATTTTTGCTTATTTTGTTGCCGCGAAGAAGAATTTCGTCGTTTTCCCGCACTTTATAATCGGTAAGCTTTATAACGGAGCCGTTTACGGCGGCTTCTCCGTGAGATATGGCGGATTTTACTTCCTTTCTCGAAAGGTCGGTTCTGTCCGCTATGTATTTGTCAAGGCGCTCCGTGGCAAAGAACCTCCTTTCGCGCCGCCGTTTCGCACAGGGTTGATTTCTGCCGCGAAAAGGCATAGAATATAGTAAATTAAAAACCGAGGTAAACGAAATTGAAGGATTTAATAAATTTCATAAAAAAGTTTTTTTCGCTGCTTTTCAAGGGCAATTTCAAAGCGCTGTTCATAGAACCCACCGATGACGGGTTTATGCAGTTCTTCAGATATATATTCGTCGGCGGAGCTTCCTTTTTGGCGGACTATGTGCTTTTGCATCTGATTACGGAGGCAGGGGTGCATTATCTTATTTCCGGAACGATTTCGTTCCTTGCGGGGCTTTGGGTGAACTATGCCCTTTCAAAGCTCCTCGTGTTCCAAAAAAAGACCGACGGAGCCGAGAAAGCGAAGGAAATGATAGTGTTCGCCGTGGTGGCGGTAACGGGGCTTGCCATGACGGAGGGCTTGATGTGGCTATTCACCGAAAAGCTGAGCTGGTACTACATGATTTCAAAAGCAGTTGCCGCAATCATAGTGCTTTTCTGGAACTTCTTCGCCAAAAAGCTGCTGCTTTACAGGAAATGAAGACCGCTCACTCCGTAGGTGATAAGTCCGAGAGCGAAGAACGCCAAAAACGAAAGAGACAGGTTCCGAATAAAGCATTTTGTTCCGACGAGTCTGCGGTCAATGAAAAAATAGGGGTAGGGGGTATCCTTTTCGTAGATGTTTATTCCGAGGGCGGCGCGCAGCAGAATGTAGAGGGAATATCCCGCAGGAACCGCAAGCCACGCGAATACGCACCAAAAGGGCAGCTCCTTGCTGCCGAACAGCAGCCAGAACAGCAGGGAGGCAAGCGGCACGATATAGTGAACACAAAGATTGTTGGGGGTGATGGCTCCGCCGGATTTTTCCGCGTCGGTCAGCGCCTCCTTATGTTTTTTAACCGTGGGAAAAAGCACAAAGTGGTACACAAGGAAGGTTATTGTGATAGTGTTCGCAATGGTGTACTGCAAAAGGGGATTACGCACCGCAAAATAAAATCCACTGTTCGGCGCAAGGAACGACCCAAGCACGCAGAGCTGATAAACCAGCACTGCTATATTGCTGAGGTTCGTGTAATATGAAAACAGGTTGCGGCTGTGTCCCGGATTTTTCATGCATCCGCCGAGGAACATTCCATAAAACCCCGCCGCTATTATAATTATACTCAAAATAATTTCGAAGAAAGTCATTTCCGCTTTCCCTTCTTATTGTTTCTGTCCAGAGGCTTTTTGCCGCCGTTTTTACCGGAGCTTTTTGGATAAAAATGTCCGTTTTTGTCGGCGATATTCTTTGCGCGGAAATCTTCGCGCACAAGGCAGTTTTCGCCGTTTCCGATAAGATCGTCCCGGTGTGCTTTGTGAAGCGCCTTGCGCACGGTGTCGGCGTTATCCGGCACGAAGTATTGCAAAAGCGCGCGCTGCATGGCTTTTTCCTCCGGGTGGGTGGGAACATAGACCTCTTTAAGAGTATATGGGTCAAGCCCCGTGTAGAACATACAGGTGGAAACCGTTCCCGGCGTGGGGTAAAAGTCCTGTACCTGCTCCGGGCGGAGGCTGTATTTTTTGAGGAACTGCGCCACGGCGACAGCGTCCTTTATAGTGCTGCCCGGGTGGGAGGACATAAGGTACGGCACAAGGTACTGTTCTTTTTTGGCGGAGCGGGTAAGCTCCATAAAGCGGCTTTGGAATTTTAGGTAAGCTTCAATATGCGGCTTGCCCATCAGGTCGAGAACACCGGCGCTGCAATGCTCCGGCGCAACCTTAAGGTGGCCGCTGACATGGTATTTGACCAAATCCTTGAAGAAGGAGTCGTCCTTGTCCGCCATAACATAGTCGTAGCGTATGCCGGAGCGGATGAAAACCGCCTTGACTTTGGGAAGGGCACGCAGCTCCCGAAGAATTTCGAGATATTCGCTGTGGTCGGCAACCAGCGCGGGGCAGGGGGTCGGTGCAAGGCACTTTTTTCCGGGACAAAGACCGAGCTTTATCTGCTTATCGCAGGCAGGGCGGCGGAAATCTGCCGAAGGACCGCCCACATCGTGAATGTAGCCCTTAAAACGCGGGTCGGCGGTCATAAGCTTGGCTTCCTTTATGACGGATTCCTTGCTGCGGGAGGTAACATAGCGTCCCTGATGGAACGCAAGAGAACAGAAATTGCATCCGCCGAAGCAGCCTCGGTTGTGAGTGATGGAGAAAAGCACTTCGTCAATGGCTGGCACGCCGCCCGCCTTGGCATAAACAGGGTGAAAATCACGCATGTACGGCAGGTCATAGACCTCGTCCAGCTCCTCGCGGGTTAGGACGGCGGCGGGCGGGTTCTGCACGAGCATAAGGCTGCCGTGGCGCTGAATAACGCGCTTGCCGCGGATATGATCCTGTTCGTCCTGCTCCTTGCGGCAGGCTACGGCATATTCCCGCTTGCTTTCGCAGACCTTTTCGTAGGAGGGACATTCCACTGCGGGACCCGGCTCATATTCCCGCACGGGAACGAGATAGCAGGTTCCGCGAATATTCCGCATTTCGGAAACAGGCTCTCCGGCGGCAAGCCTTTCGGCAATTTCGAGAGTTTGACGTTCGCCCATGCCGAAGGAAAGTAAATCCGCGCCGGAATCCACCAAAACGGAGGGCAGAACCTTGTTGCTCCAGTAGTCATAGTGGGCGAACCGCCGCAGAGA
This sequence comes from uncultured Oscillospiraceae bacterium, assembly GCA_900553955.1. Taxonomy (GTDB): domain Bacteria; phylum Bacillota; class Clostridia; order Oscillospirales; family Ruminococcaceae; genus UMGS1668. Next base: position 16,227 of record USFO01000012.1, on the reverse strand, counting down.
GGCCTCTATTCCGCCTATGATAACCGGGCTGTCGGGATAAATTGATTTGATTTTTTTGCTGTAAACGGTAACGGCTCTGTCCGGCCGCAGACCGGCTTTTTTTCCCGGCGAATATGCGTCGTCGTGACGGCGGCGCTTTGCCACGGTATAATGGGCGACCATGGAATCAAGGTTGCCTGCGGTGACGAAAAAGCCTAAGCGCGGCTTTCCAAACTTGGTAAAATCAAAATTATCTTTCCAGTTTGGCTGAGCAAGCACCGCCACGCGGTACCCCCGGCTTTCCAGCAGGCGGGAGAGAATTGCTGCGCCGAATGAGGGATGATCCACATAGGCGTCGCCGGTCACGAAGATGAAATCCACCTCGTTCCAGCCGAGTTTTTTCATATCTTCACGGTTTATCGGCAAAAAGGGCATAATAACCTCCGAAAAAATTTTTTTCACTGCAACAATTCTACCACAAAACGACACAATATAAAAGAGATTAAAAATGAATTTACTAATTTTGCAGTTGACATAGCTGCAAAAAAAGAATAAAATTAACTTGGAACAGAAGTTTTAAGAAACGGGGGATACAGATGAAAAAAATAGTTTCTGCCGCGCTGTGCGCCGTTATGCCTTTTTTGTTTTCCGTTACCGCATATGCCGGCGCACCTTCTCCGCTTGAAGGACTTGAAGAAATGATGAACACCGGCGGCGACTTTATGATTTGGGTCTATGTTGCAGCAGGCGCTGCCGCTCTTGCCCTTATCGTCGGAATAATCATAATCGTAACAGGAAAGAAAAAATAATTGCAGATAAAAAGCCCGGCAGCGTTTGCGGTCGGGCAAATTTTTTTGGTCGAAAAAAATCAGAGAGAATAAGTTTCGGGACAAATTTCTTTTATCTTCGACTGAAGGGCAAAGAAGTCCTCCATAGCGTCGGGCTTGTTACGCGGGTTGCGAAGAAGTGCCGCCGGGTGGAACGTTCCCATAACAAGGCGACCGTCCTTTTCAATGAAATTGCCATGCTCTTTCGTCACCTTAAAATTCGGGTCGATGAAGCGAATGGCAGCTACTCTGCCAAGGCAGACAATGATTTTCGGGTCGATAAGCTCAATCTGGGTGCGGAGCCATTCGCGGCAGGCGGCAACCTCTTCTTCCTCGGGGTCGCGATTTTGCGGCGGGCGGCATTTGACCATATTTGCAATATAAATATTGCTTTTGCGGGAAAGGTCAACAACCTCAAGCATTTTATCAAGCAGTATTCCGCCGCGGCCGACGAAAGGTTCGCCGCGTAGATCCTCGTTTTCGCCGGGGCCTTCGCCGATGAACAGTACGTCGGCGTTGGGGCTTCCCACGCCGAAAACAACGTTAGTGCGGGTGGTGCAAAGCTTGCACTTTTGGCAGTTAAGACATTCGGAGCGGAGTTCTTCCAAATTCATTATTGTTACCTCCGGGATTTTTATACGAATATCATATAGCAAAAGCACTCGAATGGCAAGAGAAAAATGCAAAAAATGCTTTTGAGCACGGAATAAACGCAGTGAGCACGGAGATAAAGCTCCGTGCTCAAATTATGTCGATGTAGTCTGCGCTTGCGAAACCCACAATGCCGTTATAGTTCACCGTGTACCAGTTTTTTCGCTGACCGAGCACCGTGAGCACGGCACCCTTCGGCGCCGAGGCAATAACCGTGCTCAAAATATCCGGTCTGCTTCTGATGTTGAGATTGCCCATGCTCGTCACCACCTTTCCGGTCTGCTGAGCCTGAGGAGGAACAAGGGGCAGACCGAAATATTCCGTCATGGAGAGCGCAAGCTTCTCCGCAATTTCCGCAAGGCTTGAGGTTATCCACCGCGCGTCCTCGGCATTATCGTGGTAGCCTATTTCCGCGAGCACGGCGGGGGCTTTTGTGCGGAGAACCTCGCCCAAATACGACGTGGTTTCCGCGCGAACCCTGTCCGGCAGAGGGTATATGCTTCGCAGATTGTCGGCAATCAGCAAAGCGGCGCGGCGACCCTTGACGCTGTTCGGCGCATAAAAAGCGACTATGCCCCGCGCCGTGCCGTATTTACCCTCCGGTGCGGCGTTTGAGTGCAGCGCCAAGTGAAAATCGTATTTTCCGGCGTTGGACGCGCGGATTGAGGAGGCCGCGGTCATCTGCGGCGTGTTTCGAACGTATTTTATCCCGGACGAGGTGAGCCAAGGTTCAAGCTCGTCTGCAAGCAGGTTCATCCAGTATTCCTCCGAGCCGCCGGAAACATAAATGTTCGATTCCTGTGTTGAGGGACTTAAATATATAGTGGGCATTGCAAAACCTCCGCATAGTGGTATGCTATATTATACTTTTGAAAAGGAAAAATGATTACAAAATGAAATTTCGGGCACAAACTCGACTAAATATATGTTAAAATACAATATAAACGAATAATATTTCTGCAAAAAAACTATGAAAATAGTAAATGGAAAATAATCGTGCTTTTTGCTATACTTTATTATTGGTAATATAGCGTTTTATGTAAAGGAGAAAATAACTACGGAGCAATTACTTGATATTGGCAGAATGGAAAATGCCGTTGCGCTTTTCGGCAGTTTTGACGAAAATGTAAAGCTTATTGAAAAAGAATTCAACGTGGGAATTGTAAACCGCGGAACCCAAATCAAAATATCCGGCGAGCCGGAAGATGTGTCCCTTGCGGGGAAAGCAATGCAGGGGCTTTTGCAGCTTGCAAATCGGGGCGAGCAGCTTAATGACCAGAATGTTCGCTACATTATGGCTCTCGTCAAGGAGGGCAACGAGGAAAAGGTGAAGGACATAGGCTCCGACTGCGTTTGCATAACCTCAAAGGGTCGTCCGGTAAAGGCGAAGACTTTGGGGCAAAAGGCCTACCTTGAAGCGATACGAAAAAACACCGTGACCATCGGAGTGGGGCCTGCCGGAACGGGTAAAACCTATCTTGCGGTGGCAATGGCGGTGCGCTGCTTCCGCGACCAGGAGGTGAGCAGAATAATTCTGACCCGTCCGGCTGTGGAGGCGGGCGAAAAGCTTGGCTTTTTGCCCGGAGATTTGCAGAACAAGGTTGACCCCTATCTGCGCCCGCTTTATGACGCACTTTTCGAGATGCTTGGTTCGGAGAACTATCAGCGGCTCTTGGAACGCGGCAACATAGAGGTTGCGCCCCTTGCCTATATGCGAGGGCGAACCCTTGACGACTCGTTCATAATTCTTGACGAGGCGCAGAACACAACGCCGGAGCAGATGAAAATGTTCCTGACCCGCCTCGGCTTCAATTCAAAGGCGGTTATAAACGGCGACATTACCCAGATAGATTTGCCGTCGATAAAGCGGAGCGGGCTTGTGGAAGCCATGACCGTTCTGAAAAACGTGGACGATATAGCGCTGATAAAATTCACCGAAAAGGATGTTGTGCGCCATCGCCTGGTGCAGAATATAATCAAAGCATACGAAAAATATTATGAGGGAAAGGCGAAAGAAAATGGCAATCGCAAAAGTTATTATATCAAACAGACAGAAAGAAATTAAAATTCCCGCAGGTGTGCGCCTGCTCATGCGGCGCTGCTGCCAGGCGGTACTGCAAGAGGAAGGCTTCCCGGAGCCTGCGGAAATCTGCATAAGCTTTATTTCCAATGAGGAAATAAAAAAACTCAACCACGAATTCCGCGGGGTGGACGCCGTCACCGACGTGCTTTCCTTCCCGCTGGGAGAAAACGGAGTTTACGACCGCAATCCGGATACCGGCGCGCTTCAGCTCGGCGATATTGCCATTTCCATGCAAAAGGCGGAGCAGCAGGCGGAGCAGTACGGTCACACTCTGCAAAGAGAGGTGGCCTATCTTACGGTTCATTCCACTCTTCACCTTCTCGGCTACGACCATGTGAACGGCGGAATGGAGCAGGTAAGAATGAGAGAAAGAGAAGAAGCGGTGCTCGCAAAGCTCGGCTTGGAGCGCAGTGCCAGTTATGTTTGACAGGAGAGAATTATGAATTTTAAGGATTTTGATACAAAGTCGGCGTTTATCGCCATAGTAGGCCGCCCGAACGTGGGAAAAAGCTCCCTTCTCAACGCCCTTGTGGGCGAAAAGGTGGCGGCGGTTTCCGCAAAGCCTCAGACCACCCGCACCAGAATAACCGGTATTCTGACCCGCGGCAAAACGCAGTTCGTGTTTATAGATACCCCCGGTCTGCACAAGCCGAGAACCAAGCTTGCGGATTTTATGGTAAAGCAGGTGGGAGATTCCGTTTCGGATGTTGACCTTGCGGTGCTTGTAACGGAGCCGAAGGGCGAAATCTGCGCCGCGGAGAGAGAGCTTATTCAGCGGTTCAAGGATTTGCACATGCCCGCAATACTCTGCGTAAACAAAATTGACACCCTTGAGCACAAGGAGGAAATGCTCGAGAAAATTTCCGCCTTCGCAAAGGAATTTGAGTTTGAGCAGGTGGTTCCCATCTCCGCCATGAAGAACGACGGAATTGACATACTCGTTTCCGTGCTTGACGGCTACGCAAAGCCGGGCCCACACTATTTTGCGGACGATTCCCTTACCGACCAGCCCGAAAGAGCCATTGTCGCGGAGCTTATCCGCGAGCGCATACTTGTGGATCTTGAAAACGAAATTCCCCACGGCGTTGCGGTTTCCATCGAGTCCATGAAGGAGCGGGAGGGCAAGGACATAGTGGATATTGATGCTATGATTTATTGCGAAAAGGACAGCCACAAGGGCATTATCATCGGGAAAAAAGGCGATATGCTCAAAAAAATCGGCAGCGAAGCGAGAGCAAGCATAGAACGCTTCCTCGGCTGCAAGGTGAATTTGCAGTGCTGGGTAAAGGTAAAGGAGGACTGGCGCAACCGCGACGGTCTGCTTCGCAACTTCGGCTTCACCGAGAATTAAATTTAGATTAAATTACCTCACATAAGAAAAAATCTCCCTCATAAAATAGTTTTGAAAAATCTTTTTATGCGGGGGAAAATGTTATGAATGAAAAAGCATGGAGCGATTTTGAAAAGACCGGAAGCGTTGCCGACTACCTCAATTACAAGCTTTCCGCGGCGGATTCGCCTGTGGGCGCGGTGCGTGCGGAGATGCCGAGAGGCGCGGGAGCATATCGGCGCAGACCGCTCCGAACCGCCGGGAGATTGAACAATGCAGATAAAAACAAAGGCAATAGTTCTTCGGGCACAGGATTATAACGAAAACGACAAGCTGCTGACGCTTCTGACCAAGGAGCGAGGGCTTGTTTTTGCGTATGTTTTCGGCGCGAGGAAGATGAAAAGCCGCCTTTCCGCAGTTTGCTCAATGCTCTGCTACGGCGAATTTGTTCTTTTTGAAAACAAGGGTAAATACAGCGTTGACAATGCGGAAAGCGAGCGGCTTTTCTTTGGAATAAGGCAGGATTTGGAGGAGCTTGCCTACGCAAGCTACTTCTGCGAGCTTTGCGCGGGCATAGTTCCGGCGGAGGAGCCCGCCGAGGAGATGCTTCGGCTTCTTCTGAACACACTATATATGCTCGAAAACAAAAAGCTGCCTCAAAAGCAGCTTAAAGCCATATTTGAGCTGCGCTCCATGTGCATAACCGGCTATGCGCCGGATTTGGTGGCGTGCTCCGTCTGCGGACACTATGACAAAGCGATGTTTTGGTTCAATTTGGAGCAGGGCAGCGCCGTATGTACGGAATGTAAGCGCGAGGGAGATTTGCAGTACGATATGCCCATGCAGAAAGCGGTGTTCCTTGCCGCACGGCACATTGTGTACGCTCCGGCAGAGAAGCTCTTTTCTTTCAAGCTGGGAGAAAAAGCCGCCGAGGAGCTTTCGCTGATAACGGAAAAATACACTGCGCTGCAAACGGACAAGGTTTACCCCACACTTGAATTTCTGAATTCCATAGAAAATACGTTAAAACAACCTTTTGATGCAAAAGAGGCAGAACAATGACAGAGAACAGAAACTATAAAGCGCTTGAGCTGGACAAGATTTTGGCCATGCTTGCGGAGCAAACCGGCTGCGAGGACAGCCGCCGCCTTGCCCTTGAAACCGAGCCGAAAACCACCCTGAGAGAAGCCCGGCGGCTGATGGACAGCACCGCGGACGCTCATATGCTTGCCTGCCGCTTCGGTGCGCCGAGCCTGCGGGGCGTGAAGAACATAACCGGAGCGCTTCGCCGCGCGGAAATGGGCGCAACCCTTTCGCTGCCGGAGCTGCTTGACATAGAGCGCTTTCTTAAAGCGCTGAGGGAGATGAAGGACTTCCGAAGCAATTACGAGGGGGAGCGGGCAACTGCTCTTGACGAGCTTTTTGACAGCCTTATGCCGAACCTGCGTATAGAGGAGAAAATCGGCTTCACCGTTGTTTCCGAGGAGGAGGTAAGCGACACCGCAAGCCCCACCCTGGCGGATATTCGCAGAAAAATCCGCAATTCTCAGGCGAAAGTGAAAGAACAGCTTGACCGCATAATTCATTCGGCAACATATCAGAAATTTTTGCAGGAGCCGATAGTGACCATGCGCGACGGACGCTACTGCGTTCCGGTGAAATCCGAGTACCGCCAGGAAATAAAGGGTATGGTACACGATACCTCCGGCACGGGCGCCACCGTTTTTATCGAGCCTGCAAGCGTTGTGGAGGAAAACAACGAAACCAGAGTGCTCAGAGCAAAGGAGCAGCAGGAAATTCAGCGCATACTGCACGAAATTTCCGAGGACATAGGCAGCCACGCACAGGTATTTATCGAGGACTATGCCTCCCTTGTGGAGCTTGACCTCTACTTTGCGAAGGCACGCCTTGCGGATAAGATGAACGCCGCCGTGCCTCAGCTTACGGACGACGGAAAAATCATTCTGCACAAGGCGCGCCACCCTCTTATCGACAAGACGAAAATCGTGCCGGTGGATATTACTCTCGGCTGCGATTTTGACGTGCTCGTAATCACCGGCCCCAACACAGGCGGTAAAACAGTAACTCTTAAAACCATCGGTCTGCTCACGCTTATGGCGATGTGCGGCATGATGATTCCCGCAGGGGAGAACAGCTCCGTTTCCGTATTCGAAAGCGTGTTCGCCGATATAGGCGACGAGCAGAGCATAGAACAGAGTCTGTCCACATTCTCCTCGCATATAAATAATACCATTCGCATACTTGATAAGGCGAACGACAGAAGCCTTGTGCTCCTTGACGAGCTTGGAGCAGGCACGGATCCCGTTGAGGGTGCAGCCCTTGCGGTGGCGATAATCGAAAGGCTGAAGCTCTACGGAGCAAAGCTTGCGGCGACCACCCACTATGCGGAAATCAAAATGTATGCGCTGCAAACCCCGCGTGTAGAGAACGCCTGCTGTGAATTTGACGTGGAAACCCTGTCGCCCACGTATCGTCTGCTTGTGGGCGTACCCGGAAAGAGCAACGCCTTTGCCATTTCCGAACGCCTCGGCATGGACGAGAGCATTGTAAACCGTGCGAGGGAGCTTGTTTCCACCGAGAACGCAAACTTCGAGGACGTGGTGGGCAAGCTTGAGGAAAGCCGTCAGGAGCTTGAAAAAGAGCACGAAAAGGCGGAGCAGTATCGCAGGGAAACGGAGAAAATTCGTGCGGAAATCGCCAAAGAGAAGGAGGAAACGGAGCGCAGCAAGGAAAGAGAGCTTGAAGCGGCGCGCCTTTCCGCCAAAAAGCTTGTGGAGCAGGTTCGTGCGGAGGCACAGCAGCTCATTGACGAGATAACCGAGATGCAGAAGCTTGCGGACGGCGAAAACAGCGCGGATATGATAGCCCGCGCCCGTGCTCAGATGAAGGTCGGCGTGGGCAAGCTTCAAAATCTTGCGGACCCGGTTGCTTCGGACAAGGACGGCTACCGTCTGCCGAGAAAGCTCGTTCGGGGAGATACCGTTCGCATAAACGGAATGAACAGAGAGGGAACGGTGGTAGGCTTGCCGGACGGCCAAGGCTACTGCACGGTTCAGACCGGAATTGTGAAATCAAAGGTTCATATTTCGGAGCTTCGCCTTGTGGAAAACAACAGGAAAAAGACCACGCTTTCCGGCGGTTCGGTGACAAAGAGCATAGAAAGCACCTCCCGCAGGGCTGCCGCTTCGGAGCTTGACCTTCGCGGAATGGATGTGGAGCAGGCGCTTTTGGAGCTTGACCGCTACATCGACGAATGTGTTCTGCTCAATCTTAAGACCGTTTCCATAATCCACGGCAAGGGAACCGGCGCTTTGAGGGCGGCGGTACAGCAGGCGCTTAAAAAGAACAAAGCGGTACGCAGCTTCCGTCTGGGCGTTTACGGCGAGGGCGAAAACGGCGTTACAATAGTTGAGCTGAAATAACAGGAGAACGGCATGGATTTTGAAGAACTTTCCGCAATAAAGGATGAAGCGGAGCGGGTCAACCGCACATACGACATATTCGACGAGGAAAAGCGCCTTCGCTCAAAGGCAGGGCGTGTGGAGTTTATAACCACCGTGCGCTATATTGAAAAATATCTGAAGCCCGGCGACAAAATCCTTGATATAGGAGCGGGCACCGGCGCATACAGCATTTATTTTTCGCGGAACGGCTACGAGGTTTCGTCGCTTGAACTTGCGGACGCGAACATCCGCAAATTCCGCGAAAAAATAATGCCGAGCGACTGCATAGACCTTGTGCAGGGCAACGCCCTTGACCTTTCGCGCTATCCGGACGGGCGCTTTGACATTGTGCTTGTGCTCGGTCCGCTGTACCACCTCGAAAAGCCGGAGGACAAACAGCGCTGCATTGCCGAGGCAAAGCGCGTCTGCAAGGACGGCGGCAAAATTTTCTTTGCGTTTATCTCAAACGACATGGTGCCGATGACGGAGTTTGCGTACGACGAAAAGTACTTCCTCGGCGATACATACGACCACGAAACGTTCAAGGTCTTTGATTTTCCGTTTGTGTTCCACACCTTGGACGAAATGCGGGAAATTTTGCACCGCGGCGGCGTGAAGATTCTGAACGAGGTCGCTTCCGACGGAATGAGCGAGCTTTTGGCGGGGCGCATAAACGCCCTTGATGAGCAAAGCTATGAGCAGTACCTGCGCTATCACTTCTATGTGTGCGAAAAGCCCGAAATGCTTGGCAGAAGCAACCACCTGCTTTTTGCCACGGAGAAAGAATGATTGTAATACGATGAAAGCCCCGCGCAAGCGGGGCTTTTTGCTTGGTGAACACCTTTCTATTGAAAAAATTATTTCCTATGTATAATAGATTAGAACAAAAAGGAGAATGATTAAATGAAAAAGTACATAGCAATATTTCTGCTTTCGCTGCTTTTGACGGCGAGCTTTACTGCTTGCAATAAAAAAAGCAACGAAAGCGAGCCATTCTCCAATATTGTCGAGGATGGGGAAGAAATCTCCGTCTCCGATTTTTTGATTAAGCATTTGAATGAATACATTCAAAGTGAGGGCTATCTGGAGAGAAAGGCAAATTACGAAGAAATCTATGGCAACGAAGAAAATGATTTCTCTGTTGCGCGAGTCATTGACATTTCGGCAAACATTCCTCCGACAAAACCGCCAATTCATCTCTTAGCAGTCAAAGCAAATTGCTGGTGGGTGGTCGAAGCCGGCGTTGTCTATGACAGCACTCTTCTCATAGTGGATTATGACAGCGGAAAAATTTATGATAAATTTACGGTGGATGATTCATGGCAGAACAAAAATGATTCTGTGGAACAGCAAATTTGGTTTTTGACGAACGGCATTCTAAACAGTGAAACTTATGACGGCGGCACCATCTTACAGCCTTCCGAAATACGCACGGAGCTTTCCGAAAGCGAGATAGCGAAAATTAATCAGGCGCTAAAACAATAAATGTATATCATTGATGAAACAAAAGCGCCCCTGCCGTCCGGCAGGGGCGCTTTTTCGTGAAAAGCAAAATTAAACTTCCGCTTTAATGCGCTTGAGGTGGGCATACTTAGGCATACCGTTTTCAAAGGTCTGCTCAACCTGTCCCTGAATGAGCGGCAGGACATATTCCACGAATTTTTCGTTGACATTGTTGCCCGCTTCGTTTATCCATTCCCGCGGAACGCGCTTTTCGGCGTTGGCAACCTCGGAAAGAGGAACAAGCTCGGTGACGCATTTATAGCCGTTTTCATTCTCACGGCGGAAAGCGACCATCTTGCCGCTTTCTCCGGCGACGGCGGCCTCCACTGCGGTTTTGCCTGCCATGAACGCTTCGTCACGGTCGGTTTTGGAGGCGCAGTGTGCGGCGCAGCGCTGAAGCAGAGAAAGCTCTATTCCGCGAACCTTTGCTCCGGTGCGGTTGCGGATAATGTTCGCCATGGTAGCGGCAAGCCCACCGAGCTGAACATGGCCGAAGGAGTCCTTAACATTGGTGTCGTTGATTCCGTATTCGCTGATGAACATTCCGGTTTTGTCCTTTATGCCCTCGGACATAACAATAACAATGCGTTTGTGCTTTTTGCGGCATTCGTCAAGGTCGATGAAGAACTGCTCCATGTCGAAGTCTATTTCAGGCAGGTAGATGAACATAGGTCCCTGACAGTTGAGCTTTGCAAGGCAGGCGGCGCCCGCAAGCCAGCCTGCGTGGCGACCCATAACCTCTATGATGACAATGGCTTCCTTGTCGTAAACATGGACGTCCTTGATAACCTCGGAAACGGAGGTTGCTATGTATTTTGCGGAGGAGCCATAGCCGGGGCAGTGGTCGGTGTCCATAAGGTCGTTATCTATGGTTTTCGGAATACCGATTACGCGGCATTCGTAGCCCTGCATGGAGAGGTATTCGGAGATTTTGTTGCAGGTATCCATGCTGTCGTTGCCGCCGTTATAGAAGAAATAGCGGATGTCGTACTTTTTGAACACCTCAAGAATGCGTTTGTAGTCGGTGTCGTCCTCGGTATATGGTTTAAGCTTATAACGACAGCTGCGGATAAGGGAAGCGGGGGTGCTCATCATAAGCTCGAGCATTTCAGGATCTTCTTTTTCCATATCAATTATATCATCGTCCAAAACGCCGCGGATTCCGTGCTGCGCAGCGTAAACATGGGTGATGCATTCCTGCTCCATGGCAGTTTTGATAACGCCGTAAGCGCTTGCGTTGATTACGGCAGTGGGGCCGCCGGATTGCCCGATAAGGCATGCTCCTTTGAGTTCGGTCATAAATGTTTTCCCCTTTCTTATGTATAGTATAATTTTACCACAGCGCCGCGACATATTCAATATGTAATAGATACAAAAAGCGAGTATATTTTCTGTGCAAAATAGCTATAAAAGTATAATGGTAAAATCCGCAAAATTGCAGCAGTCATAATTATTGAAAATTTTATACGAATTTATTGTTGAATATGCTCAAAACATAAATATTCGCAGGCAAGAGCTTTTAAGCCGTGCTTTGCCGTATTACCGTGCAATCCCCACTTGAAAATTCCCCGAAAATTTGTTATAATAGCATACAGAATATTTTGCGGAGAGGAATTTGTGCTTTGAGTTACAGAAGTAAAGAAAACAATACGGCGGCGCTTGTCGCCACCATAATTTTTGTTGTGATAGTCGCTGCGGCGGTCGCCGTCGCGGTGTTCCTTGGCGGAACAAAACAGACTCACGAGGAGGAATACAGCTGGATTAAGTCCGACAGCGCCGCCATAAACGGTATGCTGGACGGAAGCTGGTATTCCGGTGAAAAGAACCCTGCCGGAACGCTTTCCTACAAAATCGCAGAAGAAATCACCGTTGGCAGCGATGGTAAGGGCGATTTCAAAATCGAGAATTCCGGCAAAAACAGCTGCCTTATGAAAGTAAAAATCGCAATTTCCGGCGAAACCATTTACGAAACGGATTACATAAAGCCCAATCAGCATATTAACGAGGATATGCTCAGCAAGCTGCCCCCGGTGGGTGAATACGACGCGGATGTTACTTTTGAAGCGTTCGATCCCAGTACCGAGGCAAGCCTTGGCGCAACGGGAATGAAAATCAAGCTTATTGTTGTGGAATAAAAATCAAAAAGTCCGGCACAGCCGGACTTTTTGATTCTATCAGAAAATATTCGTAAAAGTTGGAAGCTCCGAATCCCAGATATCTTCAAGCAGTAGCTTGCAGCGGGTTATCTCCGCGGCAAGCTCGCCGCGCTCGCCATAAAGCGCAAGAGGCTCAAACCGCGCAACGGCAAGGGTGATTTGGTCAAGCTGAGCGTGGCGCACAATACGGCATAGGGTGTGGTGCTTATCCATCCAGTAGTCTGTCAATTCCTTTGCCTCTGCCGCCGCAGCGGCGCTATCTCCACTTTCCACAAGCGCGCAGAGTTCATCAAAGCGCGCGTCAAAATCGCTTTTTATCCTTGTCAGCAGAATAAGTGCACCGGAGCTTATTCCCACCACCGCGGCAATCAATCCCAGTGCAAGCCACATTCTTTTCATCGGGCGTCCTCCTTTTTCACAATGTAGTATTTCGCCGTGGGGTCGCAGGTCATAAGAAAAATTTCCTTTTCTGTGAGTGCGTTTTCCGAAAGCACGCCGGAGAGCCACTTTGCCGTAAGATTGCAGGCTTCAAGCACGGCGGGTTTAACCGTGCCGTCGCTTATGAGCACCATGGGCGGTGTATCACACTGCTGCGTTTCCGGAGAAACAAGCGCTTCCGGGGTAAGCGGCCTCGCCTTGAACTTCGGATAAACCGTAAGCTTGCCGTTGGTTTCCACTATCGCCCAAGCCACCTCCTGCACGTCGAAAATTCCGTTTATGCGAAGCTGGCTCATCAAATCCTCAATGGAAAATCGAAGGTCGCGCATACTTTTCTGGTCAATACTGCCGTTTCGTATGACCGGCACCGGATTGCCCGTCACCATAATCTGTGCCTTGCCGCTTTTCAGCGTGATATACGACAAAATTACCTCCGAGCTCATCAAAGTTATAATCGGAACCACCGCTCCGAGCAGCGGAATATCGGTATCTTCGATGGAAAGAGTGGCAATGTTTGAAATAAGTATAGCTATTACGAACTCCGACGGCTGAAGCTCGCCGAGCTGGCGCTTGCCCATTATGCGCAGACAAACGATTATGATTACATAGATAATAAGCGTTCTGAAAAATACTATAAACAAGACAAACTCTCCCTCACAAACGGCGATTTTATATTATTGTTCCGCCAAATCGCAAAATTAACATTATATTTATTGATAATTTCCGAAAAGACTGATATAATTATTTAATTATTGTGATACCACAAACGCCGTCTCGGCGGCAACTATATATTTACGGAGGAAATTCTTTTGGAAGACGAAAACAACATTTCATTCACGGTGGATATTCCCGGCGAAGCACCCGAAGAAAAAAAAGAGGAAACCCCTGAGGAAAAAGCCGCAAGGAAAAGGAAGAAATTCAAAGCGGAGCTTTTTGACTGGGCGAAAACGCTGTTCTTTTTCTGCGTAATTCCCGTCCTCATATTTGAATGCTTCTGCTTTGTGGCGCGGGTACCCACAGGCTCCATGGAAACCACAGTTCCCGCGGGAGCGGAGGTCTTCACCACCCGCTGCTTTAATAAAGACAATATAAAACGCGGCGACGTTGTGGTGTTCTATAATGACGAGCTTAAGCTTACTCTGTTCAAGCGCTGCATAGGTCTGCCCGGCGACACGGTTGAGTTCGACGGAACCGGCGATGTCTATATAAACGGCGAGCTTTACGAGGAACCGTATGTGAGCAGCTTCTCCGACTTTGAGGGAACCTTTACCGTTCCGGAGGATTGCTATTTCTTCTGCGGAGATAACCGCGGCGGCTCTTGGGACGCAAGATACTGGGATAATCCGTACATTAACAAGGAGAATGTCAAGGGCAAGGCGAGGTTCATCTTCTTCCCATTTAATTCAATCGGTGCGGTTAAATAATTTTTTACAGTGAGGATAAAATGAAAAACAAATTCTTTATGAGAGTGCTTATAATCGTGCTTATACTCGCAATGGTGATACCCTCCGTTGCATACGCTCTGATTTATATGTTCGCATGAGCATTGGGAAAATCATGGTGGGACTTTCCGGCGGCGTGGACAGCGCCGTTGCCGCCTATTTGCTGAAAGAACAGGGCTACGAGGTAGCCGGAGCAACCTTCCGCATGGAGGATGCTTGGGACGGCGCCGCCGATGCAAAGGCGGTGGCGGATTACCTCGGAATACCGCACTATATTTTCGATTTCCGCGAAATTTTCAAGGAAAAAGTGCTTGATAATTTCGAGGAGGAATACAGGGCGGGCAGAACTCCGAACCCCTGCGTTCGCTGCAACAAGTTCATCAAATTTCCGGCGTTCCTCGAAAAGGCGCAGGAGCTTGGATATGATTTTATTTCCACCGGACACTATGCCAAAACCGACGGAAAGAATATTTTCCGCGCGCAAAATCATGCTAAAGATCAAAGCTATGTGATGTATAATATCCAAAAGGATATGATACCGCATATCCGCTTCCCGCTTGCCGATATGAGCAAGGACGAAATCCGCGAAATTGCCCGCAAGGCAGGTATTCCCGTGGCGGAAAAGCCGGATTCGCAGGATATATGCTTCATTCCCGACGGCGACACAGGCAGCTATCTCTGCCGGCATATAGGCGAAATGCCCCGTGGTAAATTCGTTGACGCAGCCGGCAAATGCCTCGGTGAGCACAAGGGCATTTACCACTACACCGTCGGGCAAAGAAAGGGACTTGGCCTTTCCCTGCCCGCGCCGCTTTTCGTCGGCAAAATAGACGCCGAAAAGAACGAAATCGTGCTTGTGAAAAACGAGGAGCTTTTTTCAAAGCGGGTTATGGCAAGGGAATTTAGCTGGATAAACGGCGCTCCGGATATGCCTGTTCGCGTTATGTGCAAAATCCGCTACGCACAGGCCGCCGCTCCCGCAACGGCATTCACCTTCGGCAACCCGGACAGAGTGCTCATCACCTTTGACGAGCCTCAGCGCGCCGCAGCACCGGGACAGTCCGCGGTTATCTACGACGGCGAAAAGCTTGTCGGCGGCGGAATAATCGTGTGATTGACAAGCACGACAAAATGTTGTATAATTTTCGCATTGTAATACTTAACGAAAGGTTCTAAAAATGGACGACGCAGACATACGATGTATGTATATAGAGCTTAACAGAGCATAGCCTGGGCGAGGTTTCGCCTTCGGGCTGTGCTTTTTTGCGCTTATTTTAATAAAAAAGGGTGAATTTTTTAGTCTTATGGACAACACGACAACAATTATAGTAATGTTGATTCTGGTTACAATGTCGGCATTTTTCTCCGCAACGGAAACCGCCTTCAGCAGCCTGAGCCTTACAAAAATAAAAATTTCCGCAGAGCAGGGCAACAAAAAATCCGCGCTTATTTTGAAGCTGCTCGACGATTACGACACGCTGCTTTCCACCATTCTTGTGGGGAACAACATAGTTAATATCGGGCTTTCCTCCATCGCCACCGTTTGGTTCGTAGAGCTCATCGGCTCCGGCGGCGCCACGGTTTCCACCGCAGTCATTACGATAACCGTTCTCATCTTCGGCGAAATTACGCCGAAGAGCCTTGCAAAGGAATCTCCGGAAAGCTTCGCTTCCTTTTCCGCTCCCATAATCAATTTCATCAGAATAATTCTCACTCCGGTGAACTGGCTGTTTGCACAGTGGAAAAAGCTCGTTTCAAAGATGTTCAAAAGCAAGGACGACAGAACCCTCACCGAGGAGGAGCTGCTTTCCCTCGTGGAGGAGGTTGAGCACAGCGGCGGCATAGGCGAACAGGAAAGTGAGCTTATCAAGAACGCCATGGAGCTCAACGAAAACGATGCCGCGGATATTGCGACTCCCCGCGTGGATGTGGTTGCAATTCCCGTTGACGCCTCCAAGGAGGAAATCTCCTCCACTTTTGCGGAAAGCGGATATTCCCGTCTTCCCGTTTACGAAGAAACCGTCGACGGCATAATCGGTATAATCCACCAGAATGATTTTTACCGTGAAATAAACAATCCTAAAATCAATATTCACGATATTATGAAAAAGCCCATTTTCGTTCCGCAGACCATAAAAATCGGTTCGCTGCTAAAGCTTTTGCAGCACGAAAAATGCCACATGGCGGTGGTGAGCGACGAATACGGCGGAACCTACGGCATTGTCACCATGGAGGATATTATCGAGGAAATTGTGGGCGAAATTCATGACGAATATGATGATGAAGAGCGTACGTATGCCGTACTGAATGACCATACCTGGGTGTTTGAAGCCAAGACCCAGCTGACAGATTTC
>USFO01000011.1 GCA_900553955.1 uncultured Oscillospiraceae bacterium | reverse complement strand
AAAATGCACAGCCCCTTCGGGAATTTCGAAAAATTCAAATCAACCGACGGTCGATTAGTGCTGTTCCCTCATTGCCGCAAAGCACTCGCTGCAGTATACAGGTCTGTCCTCTCTGGGTTTGAAAGGAACTTTAGCTTCGCAGCCGCAGGCAGCGCAGGTGGTGGTGTACATCTCTTTCTGGGTTTTGATTTTGTTTTTGCGAGCGTCGCGGCACTCTTTGCAACGCTGGGGCTCGTTAGTGAAGCCGCGCTCTGCATAGAATTCCTGTTCGCCGGCGGTGAAAGTGAACTCTTTTCCGCATTCTTTGCACACTAAGGTTTTGTCTTCGTACATGTTTTTACCTCTTTTTTGAAAATGTATTTGCCCTTGGTTCACCACAACCGCTAAATTAAATGAAAAAGATAGATGTTGCCTGATTGCCACGGAGCATTCGTATATTCAGCTCATTTTGAGCCGCATACCAAATTAACGGTCACGCTTACGCTTCAACTCGCAGCTTTCCTCTTATTCTGCGAAGGGCGTTGCCCACGGATTTTTCGCTTTTCCCTATTTTGCCGGCAATCTCTTTATAAGAAAGCCCGGCAAGATAAAGCCGGAAAACCTCTGCTTCCATTTTTGAAAGGTGGCGGAAAAGCCGTTCTTTTATGTCCCGAAGTTCAACGTCCTGCATCCAATTCTGCTGCTGCGCAATTTCGCACCCACTGTCAAGCGAAATGTAATCCGCCATCGAAAGGCGTTTGCTGCTTGTGGCGGAGCGCAGAACCGAGGCTATGCGCCGCCTGATACATTTGGATGAGTATGTGCGAAAGCTCGTGTTCAAGGCGGGGTCGTAAGAATGCAGCGCATAAAGCAGTGCCACAACTCCCTCCTGACGGAGATCATCGTGCTCAAACCCGAGCTTTTGGGCGGCGGAAATGGCGGTTTCCGGCACAAAAACACAAAGCTTAATCAGCGTATCAAGCTCGCTGTAATCGCCGCTCCTTACGGCTGCGACAATATTTTCTACTTTGTTTTCGTTTTCGGACATTGTAAAGCGCCTTTCCGTATGACCAATCATCTGTTATTTTACCATATTTCTAAGATAAGTCAAGCATTATTTGCAAACCCGCGCAAAATAAAGGGCGCAAAGCTTCCCGCCGAACAAAGCAGAATAAAAAGCCTCTTTTCGGAAAAATTTCACACAAAAACAACAGATTTTTTTCGGCTACGAAACATATTCCGGTTGTGTATATACTTTATTTGGGCTATACTGTAATTGTAAAGAGATATTCTCTTATGCCTGTTTTGAAAGGAGGCTTTTCTGTTATGTATAATAAATATCTTCTTACGGGTGCGACCGGTTTTCTCGGCAGAGCAGTGGCGGAGGAGCTTGTTCGCCGCGGTGCGGACGTATATGCGCTGGTTCTTCCCTGCGACCCCTTTGCTGAGCTGCTTCCGAAAGAGGTTCACACGGTAACGGGCGACGTTTGCGACGAAGATTCCCTTGACAAATTCTTCGCGGACGCGGACAGCCGCACCTGCGTAATTCACTGCGCGGGTATAATTTCCATCGCCACAAAGCCCGGCGCAAAGCTCTTTAGGGTGAACGTGGGCGGAACACGAAACATTCTTCACATCTGCAAAAAGCGCGGTGTGGGGAAGCTTATCTATGTAAGCTCCGTACACGCCATACCGGAAAAGCCGCATGGCTGCGTTATGACGGAGGACTGCGAATTTTCGCCGAAGCTTGTGGAGGGCTATTACGCCAAGAGCAAGGCCGCCGCAACGAGAACGGTTTTCTCCGCGGCGCGGCACGGGCTTAATATCAGCGTGGTGTTCCCCTCCGGCATAATCGGCCCCGGAGACGTGCAGTGCGGCAGCTTCACCTCCATGGCGAAGGCGTTCATCAAAGGAAAGCTGCCCATTGCCGTTCGCGGCGGATACAATTTCGTGGACGTGCGGGACGTTGCCAAGGGCGTTCTGGACTGTGCCGAGGAGGGCGAGCCGGGCAAGGGCTACATTCTCTCCGGACACTATATCACTATTCGCAGGCTGCTTCAAATCGTGGGCAAGGCCGCAGATTTGGACTATCGCCCGGTTTGCATGCCCCTTTGGACGGCGAAGCTGGCGGCTCCGTTCAGCGAAAAATACTGCTTGAAGCAAAATAAGCCCCTGCTGTTCACCCCATACTCCATAATGGTTCTCGGTTCAAACGGCATGCTCAGCCACGAGGCCGCCACAAGGCGCTTCGGCTACCACCCCCGTCCCATTGAGGATACGGTTCGGGATATGACAAAATGGATTTTGCGGCATGAATAAAAAAGTTGATGGTATTTAGATTCAGAGCCGATGGAGTTGGCCTGCGCCCCGTCATTTTTGGTGTAGCCCCTTCTCAACATAGGCTCTGAATTTTTTATGTTTTGTATATCAAGCTTTCTGTAATTAGGAGCAAGAATTCTGTGAACTTTATAAAAGTTGTCAGATGTTTTCTTTACCACAACAGCCATGTTCCCGCGGAAGAGCTTGCCCATGGCTTCAGCCATTGCCTTTGCCATTTTCGTGCTTATATCTTCGCCGCGTTTTTTACTATCGTACTCTATCGGCTCAAAAAAGTGAACAAGTGTTCGATTTTTTTGACAAAACCCCTTGCTTTTTTATTTTTTTCGTGTATAATAGACTCAGAAACAAGAACAGACGTTCTAATAATCGAACACCCCCCGTATAGATCAAGAAAGGATGCTTAAAATGGAAAGAACATATGTTTTGAACTTTATATTTAAGGTACTCGCTGCTTGCGGCGTGATTGCTGTTTTCGGTGTCGCCGGACTTAGCGACGGCGGCATTTTAAGCACTGCTGAGGTGTTTATTTACGGTATAATGTCATTTCTTACTGCAAGTTTCGGCGTTTGGGGCGCTTATAACTGCACCAAAGCCATTGAAGCAGAAAAGCTCCGCAGAAAAAGAGAGCGTGCTCGCATGCGCCGCGCCTCTGCATACAAAATCGCCGCATAAAAATATCCGGCGGATTTCCGCCGGACGCTTTTCAATTAAAGTATAATGCAGATAAGCCCGGAGCAGCCGTCGTTGATTATGCGGCTGATGGTTTCCTGAAGTTTTAAGCGAGCCTCCTGCGGCATTCGCGCAAGCTTTGTGTGCAGTCCTTCGTTGACCAGCTCGTGCAGGCTTTTGCCAAAAATGTTTGAATCCCAAATTTTTTTCGGATCTTCCTTGAATTCATCGAGCAGGTACCGCACCAAATCCTCGCTCTGCTTTTCGCTGCCGACAATGGGCGCAACCTCCGTTGTAATGTCGGCGCGCATCATGTGAATTGACGGCGCGGACGCGCGGAGTTTTACTCCATAGCGGCCGCCTTGGCGCACTATTTCAGGCTCCTCCAGCGTAAGCTCATCTATGGACGGCATAACTATGCCGTAGCCAACCGCCTCCACCTGGTCAAGCGCTCCACGGATGCGGTCGTACTTCCGCTTTATTGACGCAAGCTCGCGCATACGCGGCATAAGGGCGTTTTCACCCTCAATTTCAATTCCGGTCTGCTCGCTTAGCACGCGATAGAAAAGCTCCGGATTCAGCATAATTGTTATGTCGGCGCGTCCGCTGCCGAGGTTTATGTTTCGCAGCGCAGCGTCCTTTACATACTCGCACTCCGAAAGCGAGGGCAGCAAGCCTCGCACTTCGGAAATTTTTCCGATGCGGCGTGCCGCCGCTACGGCGGGTTCAAACACTGCTTTTCGCAGCCAGTGCTCCCTATCGAGGCTCATGAGCCAGCCGGGCATATCTATGGCAACCTCTTTTATAGGGAAACGGCCGAGCACGTCTAAGAGAATTTCCTTGATGTTGTCCTCAGTCATGTTCAGACAGTTGAGCACCGCCACCGGCACACCGTATTCGCGCTCCATATCCGCGGCGATTGTCTGTGCAGAAGCGCTTTGCGGTTCCGCACAGTTAAGAATCACTGCAAATGGGCGGTCAAGGCTTTGCAGCTCCGCAATCACACGCTGCTCCGCTTCGCGATATTCCTCCCGCGGAATATCGCTGATGGAGCCATCGGACGTCACCACAAGTCCGATGGTGGAATGCTCGGTTATTACTTTATCCGTGCCGATTTCCGCCGCCATATTGAACGGAATTTCCTCTTTATACCATGGTGTAAGTACCATGCGCGGCGCGTTGTTCTCAAAATAACCGATGGCAGAGGGCACTATATAGCCCACGCAGTCGATAAGGCGCACCCGTAAAGCAGTTTCGCCGTCGATGTTTATTTCCGCCGCCTCTTCCGGAACAAATTTGGGCTCGGTTGTCATGATTGTCTTCCCGGCAGCAGACTGCGGAAGTTCGTCCTTTGCCCTATCCCTCTTATACTCATTATTTATATTCGGCAAAACCAGCGTTTCCATAAACTTTTTTATAAAGGTGCTTTTGCCTGTGCGCACAGGCCCCACCACACCGATATATATATCACCGGAAGTACGCGCGGCAATGTCCTTATATACGTTTGTGTCTTTCATAATTACCCTTCCTTCAAAAATTTTTTCGTCAAAAAATTTATATGAAAAAAAGCAAAAATTAGAACTGTTTTTCTGCATAAATACGCTCCGCCTGCAAAAACTAATAGCAAATTTATTAAGGAGGCATTTTTATGAGAGAAGCAAACCCCAATATCCGCTGCACCGTCAATAACTGCGAGCATCACTGCAAAGACTGCAACTGCTGCACCCTTGAAAGAATCGAGATCGAAACTCACGAAAACAACCCCACCAAATGCGAGTGCACCGACTGCAAATCCTTCGTTTACAGAGGATAATTTTATAGAAACAAAAAATCCCGCCGAATGACGGGATTTTTTTGCATAACAAAGCGATTGTTATGTTTTATTATCTAATAAAATTTGTTGCAACACGCGGCTCTCTTTCCGGCAAACCGTATTTTTCTTTGCCAAGAGCGATGCTCTTCATTAGGAAGGTCATATTTGCCGCAAGCACGCGCATGGTCTGCTTACCCTCCTCGTCAAGCTCCGCGTCGCCCTTCGCCGCGCCGTGAATTGCGTTCCAATACTGACTTGAGGCGACAGGCATTCCGCTGATCGTAAAATATTTGTTCAGTTCGTCGAAAGTTGCAGAGCATCCGCCGCGGCGTGCACAGGCAACGCTTGCGCCGACTTTCATTGTTTTATCAAATTTTGTGCTGTAAAAAAGCCTATCAAGGCACGCAATAAGAGTTGCATTAGCGGAAGCGTAATAAACCGGACTTGCCACCACAAGACCATCGGCACGCTCAAACTTTTCTGCAAGCTCATTCACCACATCGTCAACGGCGCACTTGCCAGTGGTGGCACAGCGGTTGCAGGCAATGCAGCCACGAATATTTTTGCTGCCGATCTGAACGGTTTCCACTTCCACGCCGGACGCTTTGAAAACATTTTCCATTTCTCGCAGAGCAACGGTGGTGTTGCCGCCTTGGCGCGGACTGCCGTTAATAATAAGTACTTTCATTTTAACGCCTCCTAAAGCGGAATTATTTGTAATTTTATGCTGCAAAGCAAGGAAATTTTACAGTTTTTTATTTTTCTTTTCCATAAGCGAAGCTCGAACCACGCTGTTGAATCCGAATCTGCGGCGAAGCGCGTCCACGCTTTCATCCACAGCACCGTGCTTTTCCGCGGCGGGATCTTCAAAAAGCGTCGTCTGCTCGCAGTCGTCAAAGCCTGAAGCGGTCACTCCGAGAAGCCGCAGGGGTTTTCTGTTCCAATTAGTGTCAAAAAGCTCCGCCGCCGTCCTGTAAAGAGTGTCCGTATCGCAAAAAGGCATGGGCAAAGTGCGGCTGCGGGTGATAACCTTGAAATCGTAGTATTTTATCTTCAAAGTGACACAGCGCGCTTGCTTTTCTTCTTTGCGCAGACGGTAGCCCACGCTGTCGCAGATAAAAAGCAACTCTCGGTGCGCTTCCTCAAGAGAATTTACATCATGGGAATAGGTATTTTCATTGCCGACGGTGTGGCTCTCCACCGTGCCGTCCGGCTCAAGGCGCTCCGCGCCCCGACCGTTCGCCGCTTCGTGCAAATATTTTGCCATGGCGGGACCGAAAACTCCGGAAAGCCAATTTTCCTCCGCGGCGGCAAGGTCACCGACGGTTCTTATGCCGTAGCGCTCAAGCTTTTCGGCGGTTTTTTCGCCAACGCCGAACAGCGCCCTCACTGGCAACGGCCAAAGCTTTTGCTGAACATCATTTTCATAAAGCTCGGTTATTCCCATGGGCTTTTTCATGTCGCTTGCCATTTTTGCCAGCAGCTTATTGGTGGAAATTCCCACTGAACAGCCGATATGCAGTTCGTCATAAATTCGCTGCTGAATTTTTCGGGCGGCTTCGGCGGACTCGCCGAAAAGCCGCTCCGTTCCGGTCATATCAAGGTAGGCTTCGTCGATTGAGGCCTGCTCCTTAATCGGAGTGAAACCGTCAAGAATTGCCATAACTTTTCTGCTGACCTGCGCGTACAGCTTGTGGCGGCAGGGAACAAAAATTGCATTTGGGCAAAGGCGTTTCGCCTCGTAGCAGGGCATGGTGGTTTTCACGCCGAAGGCCTTCGCCTCATAGCTTGCGGCAAGAACGATTCCGGCGCGGTTTTGCGGGTCGCCGCAGACAATAAGGGGCTTTTTGGCATATTCAGGGCTCGCAGCCTGCTCGCAGGAAGCAAAAAATGAGTTCATATCCACATGAAAAATCTTCAAAAGAGCCACCCCCTTTTATGCGCGCAGAATTTATAAGTATATTTTACGTCTTTTCGCCGCAAATAGCAAGAGGTTAGGACAAAAGCCGAGAACAAATGTGCGATTTTTTACATTAAAAAAGTCCGGCAGGTGTCCCTGCCGGTAAAAGTAAAGTTCGGATTTTTTGAAGCAGAAATGATTTTGGTCATGCCTGTTCCAAAATAAACGTACCACTGTCGTTAATTATCTCTCATCATTAACAAAATGCTTTACCGTATCTGTTGGGTTTTTAAGCTCCGTTCTAAAAAATTCCGGATACATCTTAATTTCATCATCGAGCGAAACCCACACCAAGCGTTCTTTGCTGCTGCCTTCCATGAAGCTTTCGCTGACCGGCGCAAAATCATCGGGCACTTTCATATAAAAGAAAAATGAAATCTCGTAAATCAGCTTGTTCAGATTGGATGGCATGTCACCATAGAAATAGTTTTCATGCACAAAGCCAAGGCGGTCAATTTCCATCTGAACGCCTGTTTCTTCAAACACTTCACGAACAACAGCCTCTTCCGCCGTTTCGCCAAATTTTATCCTGCCGCCAACGGAGTAGAGATAGCTTTTGTTATTTTCCACCATCAAAAGCTTTCCGTTTTTCATAATGATTGCTCCGGCTCGAATATTCAAAATCCCGTCGCCACAAGCTACGCACATATCTTTGCTCATATTTTTCTCCATTTCGTCTCTCGGCTTTTTCATCTTTGTGTTATACATTATAGCACAAAAATGAAACTTTTTTCAACAAGAGTACAAAAACAGACGGCGCAGGCCGAAGCTGAACGCCGTCTGTTTTATTGTAAGATCATATTTAGCCGACTTTTTCTTTACAGAATTGCTTATCAGAGCATGAGCTGTTCAAGTTCGTCCACAAGCTCGCCGAAGAGCTTGAGTGCGGAGTTCACAGGCTCCGGACTGCTCATATCCACACCGGCAATTTTGAGAAGGGAAATCGGGTCGGTGCTGCTGCCGCCGGAAAGGAACTTTTTGTAATCCTTGACGGCGGGCTCGCCAAGCTCCAGAATACGGTTCGCAATGGCAACCGCGGCGGAGAAGCCGGTGGCGTACTGGAAAACATAGTAATTGTAGAAGAAATGAGGAATACGCGCCCACTCAAGAGCGATGCCGTCGTCGGAAACCATGTCGGGTCCGAAGTAAAGCTTATTCAGCTCGTGGTACTTGGCGCAAAGTGCATCGGCGGTAAGGCACTCGCCGCGCTCCGCCATCTCGCCCATGGCAAGCTCGAACTCGGCGAACATGGTCTGGCGGTAAACAGTTCCCTTAAATTGGTCGAGGAAGTGATTTATGAGATATGCACGCTCGCGTTTGTCGGTAGTTTTTGCCAAAAGATGGCGCATAAGCAGCACTTCGTTGCAGGTGGAAGCGACTTCGGCGACGAAAATTACATAGTCGGAGGTGCAAATCGGCTGATATTTGGTGCTGTGGTAGCTGTGCAGCGCGTGACCCATTTCGTGAACAAGGGTAAACTGGCTGTCGAGGTTGTCCTTGTGGTTCAGCAGCACATAGGGGTGCGGGCGGCTGCTGCCGGAGGAGTATGCGCCGCCGCGTTTACCGACGTTTTCGTAGACGTCGATCCAGCGGTTGGCAAATCCTTCCTTGAGAAGATCCACATAGTCCTGGCCGAGAACCTGAAGTGCTTCAAGAACATTTTCTTTCGCCTGTTCAAAGGAGATTTTCTCCGCGGCATCCGCAACAATGGGAGTGTAGACGTCGTACATGTGAAGCTCGTCAAGTCCCATGAGCTTTTTGCGGAGGGAAACATAGTGGTACATTTTGTCAAGATTGCCGTGAACAGCCTCAATGAGGTTGTGGTAAACTTCGGTGGGAACTTCGGTCGCATCAAGGGAAGCTGCCAGAGTGCTGGGATATTTTCTTGCATTGGCGAAGAAGCAAAGCTGCTTGAACTGAGCGTCCAAAGTTGCAGCGATGGTGTTTTTGTACTCACCAAGGCGGTTATAATAGGTTTCAAATACCTTTTTACGGAAATTTACATCACTGCTTTCAAGAAGCGGAACAAAAGAACCGTTGGTAAGCTGGTGCTCAACGCCCTCGGAGTCGGTTACAGAGGGGAATTTCAGCTCCGCATTGCGGAAAGTGCTGCCGATGGTCTCAGGACCTTCCGCCATTTCGCCCGCTGCGGCGAGAATGGTTTCGGCGTCTTTAGAAAGAATATGTTCTTTCTTGCGGCGAATCTGATAAATGCTGCGGCGGTAAGTATTGAGTTCCGGCTCGTCCTTGTAAAACTGCTCCATCTTCTCATCGGAAATTTCCATGATTTCAGGAGTGGAAAATGCCATAGCACTCATAATGGAAACGACTATTGCGGTTGCCTTTCCGCGGAAATCCTGATACTTGCTGTTGCCGGTGTCCTGGTCGCCTTTGCAGTTTGCATAGCCGTGGAACATGGAAATACGTACTTCAATCTCATCGCTGAGCTTCATAAACGCAAGCAAATTTTCTGCGGACTCGCCAAGCTTACCTTGGAACTCGGCAATTTTTGCAGGCAGTTCCTTCAAAGATTCGTACTCTTTGAGCCAAGCTTCGTCGCTTTCAAACATATCGGCGAGGTTCCAAGTGAACTCTTCCGGAACTTCGCTTCTTTTCAAAATATCCATTTTATACCTCCATATAATTTATTACCTCATCATTATACTACAAGGCACGGAGGAATGCAAGAACCGGCGTTATGAATAGTTAGAATTTTGATTATTCATTTTGTAAACCGTCACTTTCATATTCCTCCACCAGTTTTGCAATCCCTGCCGGGGTTTTGAGCAGGCTGCGGTCGACACGGGCAGGGTTTATCTCGATCCCCTCGTCCTCCAGCCGGGAGAACAGCTCAATCACAGCATAGGAGTCAAGAAGTCCGCTTTCCACAAGCTCGCAATCCTGATTATACACGCGGTTGTCGCCGCAGATTTCATAGAGTATGTCATAAATTTTCTTCATAATGTTCAAGCAGCCTCCTATCTGTTTTGCCGTGCCCGTTTACGGGGAGCTGCGGCAGAAACTCAATCACTTTCGGTATCATATATTACGGCAAAGCGGATTTTAATGCGGTACGAAGCGTTTCCTCGCCAAGGGTCGGTTCTGCGGAAACAAAGACTTTTATGTATGCGGTATCTCCGTTTTTGCTTCGCTTTGCCACAGCGCAGCAGGCTCGCACGCCGCAGATCGCAAGAATATTTGCTTCAATATCGCCAAGCTCAATGCGGTAGCCCTTGCACTTTATGCGGCCGTCGGCGCGTCCGGTGCAGTAGAGCTTTCCGCCGCGGATTTCGCCGAGGTCACCGGTGGCGAAGCGCCCGCCGGTTCTCTCGGCGGCGCCTATGTAGCCGCCAAAAACGCTTGTGCCGGAAAGAATAATTTCTCCGTTTTCGATTTCTATTTTGCACGCCGCCGAGGAAATATCCCCCACCGGCAATGGCTCCCCCGCCGCCAAAGTCTCTGCGGTTATCATCGCGGAACAGACGGCGCAGGTCGCCTCGGTAGGTCCGTAGGCGTTGATTATTTTCAGGCTTGGGAAGCGCCGAAGCAGCTTTTCGCAGAGCGCCTTTTCAAGGCGTTCGCCGCAGAACCAGCAGCAGCGCAGACGCGGAAAATTTTCCTCGTTAAAATCTGCGTTCAGCAGACAGAGCTTCATAAAGGTCGGGGTCAAAACAGCAATTTCCGCAGAGTTTTTTTGCAGGGCGGCGAAAATGCCGTCGAAGCTTTTCTGCTCCTCCCTGCTCACGGTGACTATGGTTCCGCCCGCGGAAAGCGCATAATAAATTCCGGCAACGGAAAGGTCAAAGCCGAAGCTTGCGGGGCTTAACACCACCGGGTGCTCAAACCCGGAAAGCACCTCGTCCGAGCATATCCACTGAGTAAAATTTCCCAGATTCGCGTAGGAAATCGGCACGCCCTTCGGCGTGCCGGTGCTGCCGGATGTGAAAATTATGTACGCAGTTTCGTTTTGAGCACCGCTGTTCTCCTGTTCCGTGGGTATTTCTGCATTTTGAGCACCGCCGCACGCCGCTTTGTCTGGTGTGTGCTCAAGCTCCGCGAGGGTTGAGCACGGAATACCGCAATCAGGGCAGGCGGAGCCGTTTTTGAGCACGAGAGTGCACTCTGCCTGCCGGATGGCAGCGGCGATGCGTGCTTGCGGCAGGTTATCCTCCAGCGGGACATAAGCGCGGCGTGCCATTATGCACGCCAAAATTGATATTATCATCTCGGGTTCTTTGTTCCCGAGCACGGCAACAGCTCCGCCGCCCTGTGCTTTGAGCACGGCGGCAATCCGTTCTGCTTTTTCGTATAATTTCGCATAGGTAAGCCGTTTTTCACCGCAGATATACGCCGCTTTTGCGGCATATTTAGGGTTCAAGGCTTCGATTTTGAGCACAAAATTCACTCCCTGCTTATCTGCTCCGGAGGGATGAGCACCGGGTCGTACATCACCAACGAGTGGTTATCGAGAATGAGCTCCCGGCGCAGCTCTTCGCCGGTGGCGCGGTCGATTACGCTGCGCCAAACCTTTGAAAGGCGGTACCATTTGCCGTTTTCCTCCACAAACCGATTATTCTCTTCGTAAAGCTTGTAGCGGCAGGGGTACCGGTGCTTGCTTCTTAGTTCGCCGCAAAGCTCGCCGTCCTCAATCCATGTAACAAGCTGCACAGTCTGATCTGTTGTGTTCTTAAATCTATAATCAATATAATTATTGAGCACGGAGGTGCCGGTGCCAAAAGGCACCCGGCGGCGCTCATCGGGGAAAAGTGCGTCGGAGTGGTGGTGCAGCTCCGTCACGGTGAGGGGGCTGTTGAGCACCAGCCAGTGAACCATGTTCGCCATTTGGCAAAGCCCGCCGCCGATTCCGCTGCCAAGCTTTCCGCCGCGGTAAATCACAAGTCCCTCTTTGTAGCCCTGCTTTTCGGCGGTTTTGCCCACTGTTCGCCAAAAAGAGAACGTTTCGCCCGGGCGGACGATAATTCCGTTTATCTTTGCGGTGGCAAGAGCAATGTTCGTCACCTTATTCTCCTGAAGGCGCATATCCACGCCCTCGAGGCGGCGTACCAAAACGGAGGTATGCCCCTTCACCACGTTCGGCAAAAGGTCGCTGCTTTTTTGCGCCGCAAACTTTTCGCGGCTGAAAAAGTCCTTGATTTCGCGGATTCGGCAGCACTTCCACACGGAGATTTTATAGCAGGTAGGGCTTATATCGCAAAAAAGTTTTCTTCCCACGGCGGTCGCCTCCTTTTTAGGATATTTTACCACATCGTTCTACCGTTGTCACTATGGTTTTCACTTTTTCGTCATCTTTTTTTGTTCGCGTGTCTGATTTTTAGGCACATTCCGATTTTTGACTATTTCATTTATGCGCAGCGTGGGTATAATATACAATAGAAATTTTGGGAGGTCACCTTTTATGCGTTCAGTTATACCCATGAAAGCCGCAAAAATCGGCTATATTATCCTTTCCGTGCTCTACTGCGTGCTGGGAATTCTACTTATCACCATGCCGGAGCTTTCCATCACCGCACTGGGAATTCTGCTCGGAATAGGCATGATTGTTTTCGGCATTGTAAAAATCGTCGGATATTTTTCCAAGGATCTGTTCCGCCTTGCGTTCCAGTACGACCTTGCCTTCGGCGGGCTGCTTATCGCCCTTGGCATAATCGTCCTTGTGAACCCGGAGCATCTGCTCAGCTTTTTCTGCATAGTGATGGGCATTGCGGTGCTTTGCGACGGTCTGTTCAAAATTCAGATTGCCATTGACTCGAAGCCCTTCGGAATCAAAACATGGTGGGTTATCCTTGCATTCGCTATAATCACTGTTGCAGCAGGCATCCTGCTCATCATCCGCCCGGCGGAGGCAGCGCATGTGCTCACCATTTTCCTTGGAATCTCCATGTTGGCGGACGGTATTCTCAACCTGATCGTCGCACTGTTTACCGTCAAAATTATTGACCACCAGCTTCCCGATGACAACGACCAATATGTTGAAGTGAACGACGACTGATTCGGAGGATTTTGTGAACTTACTTTACTGCGCAATTTACTTTGCCGTCACCGGAATTTTGTCCTTCATAATCGGGCGAATTTTCCCCAAAAATGTATTCAAATACGACAAATTTCCCTTTAAGAGCTTCGGCTTTGAGAACGGTGGGAAAATTTATACCAAAATCGGCATAAACAAATGGCAAAACAAGGTTCCGGACATGAGCAAAATTTTTAAGCACCTTATGCCGGCGAAAAATCTTTCCGGCGGCGTTGACAGCCAAAGGCTGCACACTATGATTTTGGAAACCTGCGAGGCGGAGGTAACGCACCTCCTGCTCTGCGTTACCGGGCTGTATTGCCTTTGGCTGTGGCCCGGTGCCGGCGGCGTTGTCGTCTACGCGATTTACGCCCTTTTTGGCAACGTTCCGTTCATCCTGATTCAACGGTACAACCGACCGCGGCTTGTACGCCTGTATTCCAGAAGCGTGAAAAACGCAGCGAAGGAGTGAAAAAATGCGAGTTCTTATTTTGAGCTGCAACACCGGCGAAGGGCACAATTCCTGCGCCGCTGCCATCCAGGCAGAGTTTGAAAGCCGCGGCGACCAGTGCCTTACAATGGACGCGCTGAACTTTATTTCCGAGGGTACGTCTAAATTTGTTTCCAAATGGCACGTTCGGCTTTACCGCTATTTCCCCGAAGTGTTTAACAAAGGTTATTCCTTCGCAGAAGAACATCCGTCAACTTTGGACGAAAAATCTGCCGCGAAGCGCGTGCTGAAGCTCGGCTGCCGCAAACTTCGGCGTTTTATCACCACGCTTGGGTTTGACGCGGTTATCTGTACGCACCTGTTCCCCGCCCTGATGATGACGGAGATTCAGTCACACAAGCCACTTGCGGTGAAAACCGCATTCATCGTAACAGACTACACAGCAAGCCCCACTGCGGAGGATGTGCGCACGGACATTTTCGTAACACCGTACCAAAATGTAAATGACGATTTTGCCGCGCTTGGCATTCCGGCGGAGAGCCTTATGCCAAGCGGAATTCCCGTGCGGCCGATGTTCTTCCGCCACATCGACAAAGCCGCCGCGAAGGAGAACGCGGGCGTGAACCCACAGCGCAAGCACCTGCTCATAATGAGTGGCAGCATGGGCTGCGGCCCTATCAAGAAAATTTTGCGCGATATTTCAGAGAATCTGCCCGACGACTGCGAGGTTACGGTGGTTTGCGGCAACAACAAGCGGCTTTTCCACCGCCTGAGCGACGAATACGCCGCCTTCGGCAACATAAATATCCGCGGGTACTCGAAAAATATTTCGCTGCTGATGGACAGCGCCGACCTTTATCTGACAAAGCCCGGCGGCATCAGCACCACGGAGGCCGCTGTGAAGGGTCTGCCCATGGTTTTGGTGAATGCCGTCGGCGGCTGCGAAGCGCCGAACCTTGCGTTCTTTACCGAGCGCGGCGCGGCGGCCACGGCGGACACGCCGGAGGG
This sequence comes from uncultured Oscillospiraceae bacterium, assembly GCA_900553955.1. GTDB lineage: Bacteria > Bacillota > Clostridia > Oscillospirales > Ruminococcaceae > UMGS1668. The sequence goes on along the minus strand of USFO01000011.1, from coordinate 10,250 downwards.
GCTTGCCGCCCTGTGCATTGAGCTGCTTTCCGACGGCGTACGCCTTACGGAGATGAGCAATGCGGCGAAGGCGCTTGGCATCGGCAATTCTGCCGCAGCGCTTTACGAAAAAATACATAGCAACTGAAAAGAAGCACCCCCGCGGGGTGCTTCTTTTAATGTTAGGCTTGGAATTATCCCATAGGGGAAAGCTGTGCCTTGTGCTATGCGGCGCTTGAAATCCAAACTCGGCGAGGGTGCTTATTATCGCTTCGTCACAGGCTGAAAGGCGTTCGACAAAGAAGAGCTACAAAGAAAGCCCCTTGCGAGGGGCTTTCTGTTAAAATTCCCCGGGGTGGTTTTTGCGCCACTGGAGGTAGCTGTCGAGGATAATCACCGCGGCGACGGCGTCGATTACTTCCTTGCGCTTTTTGCCGCGGGTGTCCGTCTGATTGAGGTAGCCCGTGGCGGAAACGGTGGTTTGGCGTTCGTCCCACATTCTTATGGGCGCGGTCACGCCGTAATCCGGGAGCTTCGAGGCAAATTCCCGACAAAGCTCCGCTCTGGAGCCCTCCGAGCCGTTCATATTGAGGGGCAGACCGACAATTACCGCGTCCGCCTTGTGTTCGACGGCGGCTGCGGCAACCTTTTCCACCGCGTGCTCAAAGCGCTTTTCGTGAATGACGCCTATGGGCGACGCTAAAAACTCCGTTTTGTCGCACATTGCAAGACCGGTGCGCGCGTCGCCGAAGTCAACTGCCATAATCTTCATTATTTAGTGCCGAAAATTCTGTCACCCGCATCGCCAAGGCCGGGAACGATGTAGTTGTGCTCGTTGAGGTGGCTGTCGCAGGCGGCACAGTAAATCTGTACATCCGGATGTGCTTCCTGGAGGGCTTTCAAACCTTCGGGAGCAGCGATGGTGCACATAAAGCGAATGCGGGTCACGCCGCGCTTTTTAATCTGGCTGATAGCGTCAATGGCGCTACCGCCGGTGGCAAGCATGGGGTCAACAACAAAAACCTCGCGCTCTGCAATGTCATCCGGCAGTTTGCAGTAGTATTCAACGGGCTTGCAGGTTTCGGGGTCGCGGTAAAGACCGATGTGGCCCACTCTTGCCTGAGGAAGAAGGTTGAGCATGCCGTCAACCATACCGATACCGGCGCGGAGAATCGGAACAATGGCGGGCTGTTTTCCTTTAAGCTGCTTTGCTACGCATTTTGCAACAGGAGTTTCGATTTCAACATCCTCGGTTTCAAGGTCACGAGTTGCTTCAAAACACATAAGCATTGCGATTTCAGTGATGAGCTCACGGAAAGTTTTGGTGTCTGTTTCTTCGCGGCGAAGAATGGAGAGTTTGTGCTGGATAAGCGGGTGGTCGAGAACGATAGGCTGTTTGGACATATGCTGTTCCTCCTTGAAAAAAATATTATAAAATTTATCAAAACTAAAATTGGGTATAAAAGGCATTTGGATTACTTGTTTTCAAGCTCCATCATCATTTCGATGCGTTTTTCATGGCGACCGCCTTCAAATTCCGTGGTGAGGAATATGTCGACAAGCTGCATGGCAACGCCGGAGCCGATTACACGCGCGCCAAGGCAGAGCACATTTGCGTTGTTGTGTTTTCTGGTGAACTCGGCGGAGAAGTGATCGCCGCAAACCGCCGCGCGGATTCCCTTGCACTTGTTTGCGCACATACTCATGCCGATGCCCGTTCCGCAAACAAGGATTCCCCTTTCACATTCGCCGGACTGAATTGCGTTGCACACCTTTTCGGCGTAGACGGGATAGTCGCAGGAAGCGGTGCTGTCCGTACCTAAGTCTTTGAAATCGTATCCCTTTTCCTCAAGGTGCTTTTTGATTTCCTCTTTAAGGAGATATCCGCCGTGGTCGGAACCGATTGCGATCATAATTTACCCTCTTTCTCAAGCTTTTCTTTTTCCGCCTGGGCAAGTTTAAGATAGTTCGGAACAATCTCCGCCGCCGTTACGATTGTGCCTTCGGCACTTTGCTTTTCCGCAATGCGGCAAACGCTGAAGGCATGTCCCTTAACAAGCTGCGGCGGAGCCGCTTCGACAAGTTCGCCGAAGCGCTCGGCGCAGATCTCCGCGCCATCGCCCACAAGCATAATCTTTTCGCCGCCCTCGGCGAAAATTTTCTTTATATCCTCAAAAAGAGCGTCGGTGGAAACGGTTCTGTCGTCACAAATACGAGAAAGCGTTTCTCCGTCGCTCTTGAAAAAGGCTGTATACATCTGGTTGCAGCGGGCGTCCATAACAGGGCAAATAATTCCACTGCGTCCAAGAAGATTTGCTGCAAGTGCTTCCAAAGTGGAAACAGCCGCGCAAGGCTTATCAAGGCTCATCGCCATGGCCTTCACGGCGGCAATTCCGATACGGAGTCCGGTGAAAGAACCCGGTCCGCAGTTTACGGCAAACACATCAATATCCTCCGGCTTGATTCGGACATTGTCGAGCAGTGCCTTTGCCATCGGAAGAACGGTTTCACTATGGGTAAAGCCGCTGTCGAGATAAAATTCGGAAACAAGGCGGCCGCCATCCGTCAGTGCAACGGAAGCGGTTTTTGCTGCGGTATCAAAGCCGAGTATCTTCATTTTTTCTCTCCCCTTTTCACGGTAATTTCGCGTTCGTTGTCGCTTATACGCTTTATATCCACGCGAATCATGTCCTTCGGCAAGAATTCGAGCACATTTTCGCTCCATTCGATTACGAGCACGCCGCCCGCGTCGAGATAGTCGAAAAATCCGGTGGAATACAGGTTGTCGAACCCGCTTATACGGTACATATCGAAGTGGTAAATTGGGAATTTTGCCCGATAGCAGTGTACCAACGCAAATGTCGGGCTTGAAACATCGTCCCGGCAGTTGAGTGCTTCGCACATATATCTGGTAAAAGTGGTTTTTCCTGCGCCAAGTCCGCCGAAAAACGCAACTACGTCGCCCGGCTTTAGAGTTTTTGCAAACTCTCGGGCAAAGTCTGCCGTTTCCGCCTCGGAATGTGATACAAAGCTTTGCAAGGCGCAGTTCGCCCCCTTTTCCACATATTCTAAATTTATATGATAGCATATCTCAAGCTTTTTGGCAAGGGGAATACTCACCAAAAAACTTTGAACAACCGCGGTAAAAAATCGGCTTTTACGACGAATAGTGTGGTGTGTTTATAAAAAATGTGACCGCATGGCGGTCACACATTACTTTGCACCCTTTACGGGCAAAAGATAATACACAGCAATGCCGCAGACATAGCTCAAAGCTCAAACCCCAGCATTCCCGCACCGATGATGCCCGCCTTGTTCCCAAGGGCAGCTTTTATCACCTTCGGCGGCTCGATGCTTTCGTGGGAATAGCAAAGGTGCGCGACCTTTTCGTTCAGCGGGTCGATAAGGGAAGCACCCTGGTTGCTCACGCCGCCGCCGAGGATGACTACCTCCGGGCGGAAAACGTTCACAAAACCGGAAATTCCGTCTGCAAGATAGCTTATATAGCGGTCAACTACCATCGCACCGGTAATGTCACCGCGCTCCGCCGCGTCAAAGGCGGTTCGCCCGCCGATTTTGGAAAGGTCATTGCCGGTCATCTCCCAAATAAGAGATTCCGGGTGCTGTTCTGCGGCAGCGCGAGTCTGACGCTTCAGCGCCGGAGCGGAACAATACGCCTCAAAGCAACCGTTTTTTCCGCAGCCGCAGTGCAATCCGCCGTGCACCAGCGGCACATGGCCAAACTCGCCCGCGTGCTTTCCGAAGCCTTTGAAAAGCTTGCCGTCCGCGACGATTGCGCCGCCGACGCCGGTTCCCAAAGTGAGCATGAGCATGCTCCCGAAGTTTTTGCCCGCGCCGAAACTGTACTCACCAAGGGCGGCACAGTCCGCATCGTTTGCCAAAAGAACCGGCAACTCAAGCTGCTCCTCGAGCACTGCGGCAAGATCCACATTCCGCCAGAAAATGTTGGGCGCAAAAATAACCGGACCTTTCGCGCCGCTGCTTATGCCTGGTACACCCACGCCCACAAATTCCATGGACGAAAGCTCCATGTCCACGCCCTCTGCGCCAAGGCGCACCGCCGCCACAAGCTGAGAAATCAGTGCCGCGGCTGTGGAAGCGTCCTCCACCGGAACGGAAATGTTGTGAAGCAGTGTTCCGTCCTCGCCGACAATTCCCACACCTATATTTGTTCCGCCAAGGTCGATAGCGGCAGAGTATTTCATAAAAAATCAGCTCCTGTTATTCAAAGAAAAGGTTTCTTTGGCGGTGAACCTGCACGCTGAGCAGCAGTCCTACGCCAAGATAGGTTATGCAGACGGAGGTTCCGCCCGCACTTAAAAACGGCAGCGTAATGCCGATTACCGGCAGCGCACTGACACACATTCCGATGTTTATAAGACACTGTGAAAAAAACATCGCAAAAAATCCGTAGCATATGTACGCGCCAAGCGGGTCGTAGGCGGTGCGGGCGTTGCTTATGGCGCGCAGGCAGATTCCGCAAAGCGTCGCCACCACAATCATTGCGCCGACAAATCCCAGTGCCTGGCCGATAAACGAAAATATGAAGTCGTTATGCATCATCGGAACATAGTAATAGTCTTTTTTAAAAAGCCCCTTGCCGAGAAGCTGCCCCAGACCGATGGAAATAAGCCCGCGGCTTTGTTGGTAATCGTCCACGGCGGTGCCGTTATATTCTGAAAAATACAGAGCTAAAAAGCGCCCGCGCTGGTCGTCGGTAAGCAAATATTGCCATGCAATAGGCACCGCCACCGCAAGCATCGCCGCACCGGCGAGCATATATTTCCAATCAATCCCCGCTGCGAACAGCATCACCACGAAGATGAATGCAAAAACGATTGCCGTACCATCGTCGCCTTGAAAGTGTATCAGCAAAATCGGCACTGCGCCGTGAATGCACAGCAGCAACATATTAAGCGGCTTGTTCAGTTCACTTTTCACCTTTGAAAGGTGGTAGGCAAAGCTCATAATAAAGCAGATTTTCAGCAGCTCCGACGGCTGAAAGGTCAGTCCGAAGGGCAGCCGCAGCCATGCCTTGTCATCGACACTTTCGTCAACCTGCAAACCGACGAAGAACGTCAGCAGCACGAGGAAAACCGAAACCGGTATGTACAGCTTCCAGAGTTTTACTATAAAATGGTAATCTATATTCGAAATTATCACCGCCGCGGTAAGCCCCATAAACATTGCGGCAAGCTGGACTATGCAGGTTCTTTCCGAAAGGCGAAGCGTGCTTGCCACATTGGACTGGTACAGACTATACAGCAGCAGCACGCTGAGTGTGGAAAGAAAAATGCAAAACAAAAGTATCCATTTATCGACGGTTTTAAGGTATTTTTTTATTGAAGCTCTTATTTTTTGCACCTTTTTCCTCCTTTTCAAGCAGCATTACATTATATTATAACATTCTTTGCGCTTTTTGTAAACGTCGAAGGGTTTTGTTTTTGTTTAAGATTTTGTGAACAGAAAAGGATGCAAAAATATCATTTTGTTTAAAAGCTGCTCCGCGGCGATGGTGAGTGAATCTTAGCTCCCTTGTAAACAAGGTGATCCAAGGCGACTTCACCGCAATGTTCCCATACCTTGCATGGCTCCTCCATCTCCCCCGCAAAAAAAGCACCGAGACTTACCTCGGTGCTTTTTTACATACTGATTCAGAAAATATATTATCTGATGATGCCGCCCTGGCGCATTGTATCGCGCATTTTCTCAACTGCTTCTTTAGCGATTTCAACGAACTGATCGGCTACACCGCCATTGTCGCTGTTGATTTTACGAATCTGAGATTCGATATAGTCGGCGGTTTTAATCATCGCGGTAGAGTTTTCAATTTGGTCTTCGATTCTGAGCATGGCAAAGCCCTCCCTATATATTCTATAAATAGATTATATCACGTTATTACTGAAAAATAAAGACTGCTGCGAACTTTTTTCAAAAAAATTTACAGAAAAGTTGTGATACGCGTGAAGATATGGAACTGTTTTCAATGTGTAGACGCTATGCCTTGTCGCGGATACAGCCCCTAAGTCTTGCTGCTTGAATCCTTTACGCAGCAATCCAGCTCCCCTTGCACAGGGGGAGCCAAAAACGCTCTCAGTCGCCGCAGTGCAAAACTCCGCTCTCCACTCTGCAAGCTCCACACTATTCTGCATTGCCCCGCTGCGCGCCACAATCTTATTCTACCGATTTCAGAGATTCCACCATACTGACCTTTTTTAGACGGAAGTGCATGATGAAGTCAACCAGAAGGGCGAAAATCAGTGTCAGCACAAACGCGGCTGCAAAACACCACAGCGGCAGCGTTCTGCCGAACATGACAGAGTCGGTCTGCGCCACCTGAATTACAAAGCGGTGCAGCCACACGCCCGCTCCAAGCCCGATAGCATCTCCAATGAGCGTGAGCAATATGTTTTCGCGGAAAACATAGGCAGAAACCTCGTTGTCGTAAAATCCGAGCACCTTTATGGTGGCAATTTCGCGGATTCGCTCCGTGATATTGATATTTGTAAGGTTGTAAAGCACCACAAACGCCAGCATCGCAGCGGAAACAATTATGAGAATAACCACATAATTGAGGTTCTTTACCGTGTTGCCGAATGATTCGCGGTTGTCCTTGACGAAGGAAAGCGCCTGCACACCGTCAAGGCTCATCAGGCGTTCGCCCATTTCTTTCTGAGCCTCATCGCCGGTGTCCTTCATTATGGTAAAATATGTGTTGTTTGAGGGCTTTGCTCCGCAAAGCTTTTCGTAAAGATTTTCCGTCATATAGACGAAGTGCAGCGTATAGTTTTCGGTGACGGCGGAAACCTTCGCGGTAATTTCTTCGCCGCCGCAGGTGAACGTGAACTCGTCGCCGGCAGAAAGGCCGGAAAGCTCCGCAAAGCGCTCCGTGATTATCACGCCATCGTCGGTAAGCTCAAGTGGGTTGCCGGTCACGCGGTCATTAAACTTCACCACATCCGCAAGCTTCGTAGTATCCTTCGCCACAACAAGCGAAGTGTCTCCGATTCCCTTATAGGAAAGGCTCTTCATGTAAAGTTCGACGTTTTCGGTGGTGTTTTCGTCCTCCTCAAGAGCCTTGTCGACGGTTTCAAGAGTGTATTCACCCGCGTCAGAATCGAGCACCACAATCAGGTCGTAGTTAAAAATCTCACTGTACTGTTTATCCAAAATTACAGAGATTGAAGAATAAATTCCGAAGCCCGCCATGGTCAGTGCGGTGCAACCCGCAATGCCGAGAATGGTCATAAAAATGCGTTTTTTATAGCGGAACAGGTTCCGAACCGTAACCTTGCGGGTGAAGCTCAGGCGCTTCCAAATAAACGGTATTTTCTCAAGGAGAACGCGCTTGCCCGCCTTCGGAGCCTTCGGGCGCATAAGCGCCGCCGGGTTGGAGCGAAGCTCCGCCATGCATGCCATAAGCGCCGCCGCGGTGGTGCAGACAAGGGCGCACAGCGTGACAAGCACCCACACTTCTGGCATGGGCTGAAGCTTCAGCGCCGGAGTTTTGTACAGCATTTCGTAGGCGCTGTAAATTACCGTCGGGAAAATGAACGAACCCGCTGCAATGCCCACTACCGAGCCGGAAAGGCTTGCCAGCGCGGAATATACAATGAACTTCGACGCAATCGCCGCCTTTGAGTAGCCCAGCGCCTTGAGCGTGCCTATCTGCGTGCGCTCCTCCTCCACCATACGGGTCATGGTGGTAAGGCAGACCAAAATCGCCACAAGGAAGAAAAACACCGGGAATATTTTGCACACGTTTTCAATGCGGTAAGCATCGCTTTCGTAGGTGCTAAAGCCGGGGTTATCCTTTCTGGTAAAGACATACCATGTGGGCTTTTTCAGCTTCGCAACTTTCTTTTCCGCGTCCAGAATCTGTTGGCGTGCGTCCGCAAGCTTTTGGTCGGATTCCGCTTTTGCCTCCTCGTATTTTGCTAAACCGTCGTTGTATTCGTCCCAACCGTCCGCAAGCTGCTTTTCACTGTCGCGGAGGGTTTTATATGCCTTGCTCAGCTCTGCGGCGGCTTCGTCAAGCTGCTTTTGCCCATTTTCTTTCTCAACGCCGAGCCAAAGCTTTGCGCTGTTAAGCTGCTCTCCGGCTTTATCGAGCTGTTCCTTCGCCTCTTTAAGTTCCTTCGCGCCGGCGATTGCCTGTTCGATTTTTTCCGGCAGATTCTCTATCTGCTTCAAATCCTCCTCAAGCTCCTCCAGCAGCTTTTCCATCTCCGGCGAGCCTTGCCCCGCCTCAATGGCCTTTTTTATCTCCTCGATTTTTTCTTCAATCTGTTCCCTTGAATACTTGTCGAGTATGTCCTGAACGGATTTTTCAATTTCCTCGGTGAGCCGCTGCACTCCGGCGTTGTACTGCGCCCAGCCGTCTGCAAGCTGCTGCTCCGCTTCGGCAATCCGGCGTTCCGCGTCGGCGATTTTTTCGTCGAACTCCTTTTTACCCTCGTTGTACTGTTCCCTGCCATCGTTGTACTGCTTCCAGCCCTTTTTAAGCTCTCTTTCGCCTTTTACAAGCTTCTTTCGGGCGTCGTCAAGGGTGTTTTTCGCATCGGTGAGCTTTTCGTTCGCCTCTTTTTCGCCATCCGCCAGCTTCTTTTTCGCGTCTGCAAGCTGTTTTTCCGCTTCCTCCTTTATTTCGGCGAAGCGTTCCTCCTTGCGGACGTCCGCCACCGCTTCGAATTCCTCCACATTGCCGTCCATCACGTTCCAATAGCCGTCGTCGAATGCGCCATATGCGGCGGCGTCCTCCATAGTGAGGTAAACGTCGGTGTAAACTTCATAGCAGAAGTTGCTTTCCGGAATCATTATGTAGGTGTCTATTGAGCCGTCGCCTATGGTTGTGTTGCCACGCTCATAGCTTATGTACTGCGGGTTCATCACGATGCCCACCACCGTCCAGCTGTCCCGCACAAGGGAATCGCTGAGAGGATTCTCCGAATCCGTGGTATAAACGCTTACGGTGTCACCGATATTAAAGGTGGTTCGCATTTGGGAATGTTTTTCCACCACACATTCGTTGGCACTCTGGGGCATACGCCCCTTTAGCACAACGGGTTCGTCAATGGTTTTGTCGGCGTATGCCGCTGTCGTAACATCGGGGATTGCAATCATCTTCGCAATAAGGTTTGCGTTGCGGTCGTTCTTAACAAAAACATCCTTCGAGTAGGTCGGATAAATCCCGCGAATGCCATCAACGGCGCGGATGGCGTCCATATCGTCCTCGTCAAAGCCATAGGTGGAAAGCAGGTGAATATCCATAAGGTTATTGTCGCGAAAATACGCCTCCTGTGTGGCAAGCATATCCGGGCAGGCTGCCTTCAAGCCGGAAAAGAAGCCAGCTCCCAGTGCGATTATCGCAAAAATCGAGAAAAAGCGGCTTTTTGTGCGCTTGATTTCTCTTATTATGTCCTTGAACAGCGCCGATTTCAAAAGCGCACCCTCCCTTCCGTCACCATTCGATTTGCTCAACCGGGGTGGGATTTTCGTTTATTTCAATTCCCGTGACCTTGCTGCTGTTGATGTGGATGACCTTATCTGCCATGGGGGTAAGGGCAAGGTTGTGGGTGATTACGATTACAGTCATGCCGTTTTGGCGGCAGCAATCCTGCAAAAGCTTGAGAATCTGCTTGCCGGTAACGTAGTCAAGCGCGCCGGTAGGCTCGTCGCAGAGCAGAATTTTCGGGTTTTTGGCGAGGGCGCGGGCTATCGCCACGCGCTGCTGTTCGCCGCCGGAGAGCTGCGCCGGGAAGTTGTTTTCCCGCTTTTCAAGCCCCACCTGCTTGAGCACCGTGTCCGGGTCGAGGGGATTCTTGCATATCTGCGAAGCAAGCTCCACGTTCTCCTTGGCGGTGAGGTTCTGAATAAGATTGTAGAACTGGAAAACGAAGCCTATATCGTACCTGCGGTAGGTTATAAGCTCCTTGTTGTTATATTTCGCCACATTGTTTCCGTCAACGATTATGTCTCCCTCGGTGACGGTGTCCATTCCGCCGAGCATATTCAGGATGGTGGTTTTTCCCGCGCCGGAGGGACCGACGATTACCACAAACTCGCCCTTTTCTATGTCGAAGCTGACATGGTCGGAGGCGGTGATAGTAACTTCGCCCATGGTATAGCGTTTGCAAACATCTTTAAGACTTACAAAGCTGCTCAATTTTCGGGGCGCTCCTTTCTTAATAAATTTAGCAAAAATTGATTTGTAAAAATCCGCGCTTTGTGCTATTATGTTGTTATGTACA
>USFO01000010.1 GCA_900553955.1 uncultured Oscillospiraceae bacterium | reverse complement strand
AGGTCAAAATTGTGGCAAAAATGCTCAAGGCGATCCACGCCCAGGAGAGCAAAAAAGCATCCCGCGAGAAGGCAAAGGCTGTTGTTGCCGAGCTGCGCGCCATGAAGCTGAAGGAAGCTGCCAAGAAGGTCGAGGACGGCATTGAGGAAACGCTGACCTATTGTGACTTTCCCAGCGAGCATTGGACCCGTATCCGCACCAACAACGTGATCGAGAGGCTGAACCGTGAGATCCGCCGCCGGACCCGCGTGGTGGGAACGTTCCCGGATGGAAATTCCGCCCTGATGCTGGTCTGCGCCCGGCTCCGCCACGTGGCGGGCACCCAGTGGGGCAACAAGAAATACATGAACATGAAGCACTTGGAGGCAGCTCTGGACGACGCCTCTATTGCCGGCTGACTTTATTCAGCCGGAGCCTGCAAATAAATTTGCGCATAAATCTTGACGGCACCTATTTGTCATTGTCAAAACAAGAAAGTGAGGCATGAGTACAAATGTCATTTTCAAAAGCAGTAGTAAAGCTGCGTATTCCGATAGTCATCGTCACGCTGCTTTTGGCGGTTCTTTCAGTTTTCGGAATGGTAAACACAAGGATAAATTATGATATGCTTGATTACCTTCCGGAGGATATGGACACCGTAATCGGTCAGAACGAACTCCTTGACGACTTCGGCAAAGGCGCTTTTTCCTTTATAGTGGTTGAAGATATGCCGAACAAGGACGTTGCAAATCTCGTTAAAAAGCTCGAAACCGTCGACCATGTTGAAACGGTTCTTTGGTACAGTTCTCTTATGGATGTTTCCGTTCCTATGGAGCTTTTGCCGGAAAAGCTTTATAACGAATTCAACACCGGCAACGCAACTCTTGTTGCAGTATTCTTTGATACATCCACTTCTGCGGATGACACCATGGATGCTATCCGTGAAATTCGCTCCATCGCAGGAAAGCAGTGTTTCGTTTCGGGAATGTCCGCACTGGTAACAGACCTTAAAGACCTTTGCGAACAAGAAGAACCTATATATGTCGGGATTGCAGTTCTGCTTGCCTGTGCGGCAATGATGCTGTTCCTTGACGGATGGCTTGTGCCGCTGGTTTTCCTTGCGAGCATCGGAATGATGATTGTAATCAACCTTGGCAGCAACTATTTCTTCGGCGAAATTTCGTATATTACAAAGGCCCTTGCTGCCGTGCTTCAGCTTGCTGTTACTATGGACTATTCAATATTCCTTTGGCACAGCTATAACGAGCAGCGCCAGAAATATGACGACCATAAGGACGCCATGGCGGCGGCAATCAGCGAAACGCTGACATCCGTAATAGGAAGCTCCATTACAACCGTTGCGGGCTTTGCGGCGCTTTGCTTTATGACCTTCACCCTTGGACGCGACCTTGGCTTTGTCATGGCGAAGGGCATTATCCTTGGCGTAATCGGCTGCGTAACCGTTCTTCCGGCACTGATACTTATTTTTGATAGGCCGCTGCAAAAGACGAAGCACCGTTCCATCATTCCGGATATGAAGAACTTTGCCGCAAATGTGGTAAAAATTTTCCCGGTGTTTCTTGTGGTGTTTGCGCTGCTGATTCCTCCGGCATATTATGGATATAGCAAGACGAACGATGAAGTTTATTACGATATGGGGCAGTGCCTGCCGCAAGATATTGAGTATGTTATTGCAAACTCGAAGCTTTCAGAGGATTTCGACATTGCGTCCACCCACATGGTGCTTGTGAGTGCAGACACTCCCACAAGCTCCGTTCGCAAAATGATTAAAGAAATGGAACAGGTGGACGGCGTTAAATATGTTCTTGGACTTGAGTCCGTGGTTGGCTCCAAAGTTCCGGAGGAAATTCTGCCGGAAAGCATAACAAGCCTGCTCAAGAGCGACAAGTGGGAGCTGCTGCTCATCAACTCCGAGTATAAGGTTGCAAGCGACCTTGTAAACGAACAGATTAACTCCCTCAATTCCGTACTCAAAAAGTACGACCCGAACGGTATGCTCATAGGCGAAGCACCCTGTATGAAGGATATGATAGAAACCACGGGTCACGACTTTGAAATAGTAAACGCCGTTTCAATAGTAGCGATATTTGTGATAATCGCCATTGTGGAAAAGAGCTTTTCTCTTCCGTTTATTCTTATTGCGGTTATCGAACTCGCAATATTCATTAACCTTGGCTTGCCGCATTACCTTGGTCAGTCGCTTCCTTTTATCGCGCCTATCTGCATAAGCACAATTCAGCTTGGCGCAACGGTTGACTATGCAATACTTATGACCACGAGATATAAAGCGGAGCGCCTTGACGGCCAGGATAAAAACGGCGCAGTAACAACGGCGCTTGCAGCTTCGATTCCGTCCATTATAGTAAGCGGTATGGGACTTTTTGCCGCAACGTTTGGCGTTGCCGTTTACTCCAACATAGATATTATCAGTTCCATGTGTATGCTTATGGCGCGCGGCGCTGTGGTAAGTATGCTTTGCGTAATATTCATTTTGCCCGCACTGCTTACTCTTTGCGATAAGCTTATTTGCGCGACAACATTCGGTATGAAAAAATGTAGGGAGGCAGTAAAACAATGAAAAACTCAGTAAAAAAGATAACTGCGGCGGCGCTTTGCACTGTGCTTATTGCCGGAAGCGTTGGCATAACCGCATTTGCAGAAAATAAAGCGGATTCCAAAGGCGAATCCGCCTCCGTAACGGAGGCTGAGGAGGCAAAAACAACCGCAGAAAGCTCCTCTTCCGATAAATCTCTCTCCGGAGTAAGCAAGGACGAAACCGTTTATGTTCTTGTGGACGCAGAAGGCAGCACTAAAAAGATAATCGTCAGCGACTGGCTTAAAAATTCAAATCAGAGCAAGGAAATAAAGGATTATTCCGAGCTTAAAGACGTAGAGAATGTAAAAGGCGACGAGGAATACACCATGGGCGGCAACAATGTCCGCGTATGGGACGCCGACGGAAACGATATTTACTATCAGGGTAATATTGATAAGGAACTGCCGGTTTCCGTTTCTGTAAGCTATAAGCTGGACGGCAAAGCAATCTCTCCGGAGGAGCTTGCCGGAAAAAGCGGAAAGGTGACAATTCGCTACACTTATAAGAACAATCAGTACGAAATGAGAGATATAAACGGCAAACAGGAAAAAATCTATGTTCCCTTTGCAATGCTTACCGGAATTGTGCTTGACAATGATGTTTTTACCAATATTGAGGTTTCCAACGGTAAAATGATAAACGACGGCGACCGTACCGCAGTTATGGGCATCGCATTCCCGGGACTTCAGTCAAGCCTTGGCATAGATAACGCAAAGCTTGAAATTCCGGAGTATGTGGAGATTACCGCAGACGCAAATAACTTTAAGCTCAGCAACACGGTAACCGTCGCAACCAACGAAATCTTCAATAAGATGGATTCCGAAAAATCTGACTCCGCAGACGACCTTGAAAATTCCCTCGGCACTCTTACCGATGCAATTTCTCAGCTTGTGGACGGCTCCTCTCAGCTTTACGACGGGCTTTCCACCTTGCTTGACAAATCCGGCGAGCTTATAAGCGGAATAAATCAGCTTGCCGCAGGCGCAAGTAAGCTTAAATCCGGAGCGGGACAGCTTTTCGGCGGCGCTTCCGAGCTTTCAAGCGGGCTTTCCACTCTTGCTTCCAACAACGCTCAGCTCAACGGCGGCGCAAAGCAGGTTTTTGAATCACTGCTTTCCATGGCGGATGAGCAGCTTGCCGCAGAGGGACTTGAGCTTCCCAAATTGACCATAGAGAACTATTCCTCTGTGCTCGGCGGAGTTATTTCCTCCCTTGATAAAGACAGCGTATATAAGAAAGCATACGACACCGCCCTTGCCGCCGTTACCGCAGAGGTAAACAAGAACAGACCCGTAATTTACGAAAAGGTATATGAGCAGGTATGGCCCGTTGTTTACGCACAGGTAAAGGAAGAGGCATACGACCAAGTTTTAGAGCAGGTACTTGCCAAAATGGGCATGACAAAGGAACAGTACGAAGCGGGCGTTGCCGCGGGAGTTATCACCGCAGAGCAGCAGGCTCAGGTGAACGCCGCTGTGGAAGCAGCGCTTACTCAAATTGCGGAGCCGAAGGCAAAGGAAGCCGCCGAACAGAAAACCGACGAGCAGGTTCAGCTTCTTATTGAGCAGAATATGAACTCTTCCGAGGTTCAGGCAAAAATAAGCGCCGCGCTTGAGGCGGCGGAATCCGGCGCAGCAAGCATTGCTTCGCTCAAAATGCAGCTTGACAGCTACAACAGCTTCTATACCGGACTTCAGACCTACACTGCCGGCGTTTCCACCGCAAGCGCCGGAGCAAGCAAGCTTTCGAGCGGCGCTTCCGAGCTTTACGGCGGCGTTTGCGAGCTTACCGACGGCATTTTCACACTCAAGGAATCCGCTCCCGCACTCGTTGACGGAGTAAAGCGGCTCAAAGACGGCGCTATGCGCCTTTCCGATGGGCTCAATCAGTTCAACGAAAAAGGTGTTGAAAAGATACTCGGCGCGGCAGGGGAGGACCTTGACGGTCTTGCACTGCGCTACAAAGCAATCATCGAAGCCTCTGAAAATTACAAAACATTCGCCGGAATTTCCGACGACATGGATGGTCAGGTAAAGTTTATCTACCGCACAGATGCGATAGAATAATTCCTCCATAAAAGAAATGCCGCCTGACCCAATAAAAACGGCAGCAGCTGCACCACCATTCGGTGCGGCTGCTGCCGCTTTTTTTTATGCGCTTACATAACAAATTTGGATTTCGGAGTTCCGCAAAGGGGACAGCGCCAACTTTCCGGAAGCTTTGAAAATCTTGTTCCGGGGTTTATTCCTTTGCCGGGTTCGCCCTTGTTTTCATCATAAACGTATCCGCAAATTGTGCATCTATATTTCATAAATCATCACCGAAATATATTATTTCCGCAGAAAGGGAAAAGATACGCTGTTTCGCTTGCAAAAATATGAAATTTGGGCTATACTAAATATAACTGACTATATAGATTCAAAGAGGTTTTAATGTTTACTGTATTAAAAACAGAAGGAAAAGCACGCCGATGCGAATTTGAAACCGTTCATGGAACGGTGCAGACGCCGGCTTTTATGAACGTTGCAACCTGCGGAGCCATAAAGGGCGGCGTTGCCGCAGAGGATTTGAAGGAGCTCCACTGCCAGGTTGCGCTTTGCAACACATACCATCTTTCTCTGCGCCCCGGCGACCTTGTGGTAAAGGAGCTTGGCGGGCTGCATAAGTTTATCAACTGGGATAGACCCATTCTCACCGACAGCGGCGGCTTTCAGGTGTTCAGCCTTTCAAAGCTTCGCAAAATAAAGGAGGAGGGCGTTTACTTCCGCAGTCATCTTGACGGACATGCCATTTTTATGGGTCCGGAAGAATCCATGCAGATTCAGTCCCACCTTGGAAGCACCATAGCCATGGCGTTCGACGAATGTGTGGAGAACCCCGCGCCGAAATCCTATGCCGCACAGTCCTGCCAGCGCACCGTGCGGTGGCTTGTTCGCTGCAAGGAGGAAATGGCGCGCCTTAATTCACTGCCGGATACCATTAACCCGAACCAGATGCTTTTCGGCATAAACCAAGGCTGCACCTTCAGCGATTTGCGTATTGAGCACATGAAGCAGATTGCGGAGCTTGACCTTGACGGCTACGCCATTGGTGGACTTGCAGTAGGCGAGCCTACCCTTGAAATGTACCGCATAATCGAGGATGTTGAGCCGTATATGCCCTTTGAAAAGCCGAGATACCTTATGGGCGTGGGTACGCCGGTTAATATTCTTGAAGGCGTTCACCGCGGAGTTGACCTTTTCGACTGCGTTATGCCCAGCAGAAACGCCCGCCACGGCACTTTGTTCACATGGCAGGGAATCCGCAACCTAAACAACGAAAAGTACATCTATGACGACGGTCCGGTCGATCCCGAATGCGATTGCCCAACATGCCGCCTGCACAGCAGAGCATATGTGCGCCACCTGCTCCGTGCAAACGAGCTGCTTGCACACCGTTTGACAGTTCAGCACAACCTATTTTTCTATAACACGCTTATGGAGCGCATCCGTGAAGCGCTCGACAACGGCACTTTTGAAGAATTTTATCAAAAATATGTGCCCATTCTCGGCAAAAGGATATAAAAGCACCTTGCTAAAAGAGAAAATATGCTTTATAATTATTTTATACTGTTTTTTGGAGGTAAAAAATGACTAACGTATATCAACTTCTTACCACTGCTGCCGCGGCTACCGGCGAAAGCGGCGATATTTGGGGCTCTCTTCTGAGCTATGCTCCCATTGTTATCGTTATCATCGCTTTCTATTTCGTGCTAATCCGCCCACAGCAGAAAAAGGACAAAGAAGATAAAGCAATGAGAGAGAATCTTGACATCGGCGACGAAATTGTAACCGCCGGCGGTATTATCGGACGCATTGTTTCCATAAAGGACGATACCCTTGTTATCGAAACCGGAAGCGACAGAAGCAAAATCCGTATCACCAAATGGGCTGTTTCTCAAAACCTTACCGCTGCGGAGGCCGCAAAAGCAGCAAAAACCGCAAAAAGCACCAAGGCTTAATTTGACCGCTTGAATAAAAATTTCCCCTTTTGAATATCCTTAATAAGGATGACAAAGGGGGATTTTTTATGCCTGAAGCTAACGGTATTCGTATTATAGCAGGCAGCGCCATAGGCGCCGGAATAGGCGCGCTGTGCTCTGCGGCGATAATTTTCGTCATGGCGGCGGTGCTCGCCGCAAGCGGCATACCCGCCCCGCTGATAATGCCTCTTGCGACGGTGGCCTTGGCAATCGGCGGCTTTGCCGCCGGGATTGCCGCTGCAAAGCTGAGCAAAAGCAGGGGAATGGTATGTGGTGCCATTGCCGGAGCACTGTTCTTTTTGCTTGTGTGGGCAAGCGGCAGTATAATCGGTGAAGCTGCATTCGGCGCAATAACGGCAATAAAGGCGGGAATTATGATTCTTGCCGCAGCGTTTGGTGGAATAATTGGGGTTAATAAGCAGTAAAATGCACATTGCTCAGGCAAATGGCACTCGGCCAAAAGCAAAATCCCCATGCCGAATATGCACAGGGATTTTGCTGCAGGAAAAATAAAAAAAGATGAAAAACACCTTGCGGTGTTTTGGCTTCCGGCTGGAAGTCTTTGTGTCTCCGCCATTAGGTACAAAGACTTCCAAGCTTACTGGACAAATTAAGCGAAGTATCGCCGGAAAAAAATACTTCATTATATATAGACCCTAAAATCGCAAAAGTGCAACACTATTTTTGAAAAAATCTTAAAAATTTTTTCAAATTGTGACGACAGCCGCCATTGATAAAAAAACAGCATAAAATAAGAGCAAAAACTGTTGCAAGCGGCGCAACAATGTGTTATAATTTCTAATATAATAATGCAATATTATTCTGGAGGATTACATAATGGAACACATCAAAACTGTTAACAACGCAAACCTTAAAGAATCCTGCGCAAAAGGCGGCTGCGGCGAATGCCAGGCTTCCTGCCAGTCCGCATGCAAAACTTCCTGCACCGTTGCCAACCAGGAGTGCGAGAACGAGTCCCGCAAAGCAGGCAAATAATTTCATTTTGGATTTATGAAGAATTTGCAGGCGCGGATGCGTGCCTGCATTTTTATCGGAGAAATTTTAATGGTACATACTTACTACATGAACGGCTATTATATAGCCTTGGATGCAAACTCCGGTGCGGTTCATTCGCTGGACAAGCCCACCTTTGATTTGCTTAACAAATTTACCGACAAACTGCCGGAAAAATGCCCGGAGAATGTTTTTGACGAGCTTTCCGAGTATCCTCGCGCCGAGCTTGAGGAAATCTATTCCGAGCTTTTGGAGCTGCAAAAATCGGGACAGCTTTTCAGCGACGACGATTACGAGCGCTTTACCGATCTTATGAAAGGCGCGCCCATCAAGTCCATGTGCCTTCATATTGCGCATGACTGCAACCTGCGCTGCAAATACTGCTTCGCTTCCACCGGCGACTTCGGCAAGGGCAGAAAGCTCATGCCAGTGGAAACCGGTAAAAAGGCCATTGACTTTTTGCTCGAGCATTCCGGCAACCGCCATAACCTTGAGCTTGACTTCTTCGGCGGCGAACCGCTGATGAACTGGGATGCGGTCAAGGAAATCATAGCTTATGCCCGCAGCAAAGAGCAGGAATACAACAAGTGCTTCCGCTTCACCGTTACCACCAACGGAATGCTGCTAAACGACGAGAACATCGACTTCATCAACAGAGAGATGAAGAACGTGGTTCTTTCTCTTGACGGCAGAAAATGCGTGAACGACGCTATGCGCCTCACCGTAAACGGCAAGGGCAGCTACGATATTTTCGTACCGAAATTCCAAAAGCTTGTTGAAAAGCGCCGCAGCGGAAAGTTCACCGAATACTACGTTCGCGGAACATTCACCAAAAACAACCTCGATTTCGCACAGGATGTTTACCATATTGCCGATGACCTCGGATTTGATCAGCTC
This sequence comes from uncultured Oscillospiraceae bacterium, assembly GCA_900553955.1. Lineage (GTDB taxonomy): Bacteria > Bacillota > Clostridia > Oscillospirales > Ruminococcaceae > UMGS1668. The sequence continues at coordinate 17,924 of USFO01000010.1, read as the reverse complement.
AGCGTTGAGCCGGTTATCGCGGATGAAAGCGAGCCTTATGCACTCACCGAAGCGGATCTTCCCAAGATTTACGAGGAATACGAAAAGCTTGCGGTAGAGATGATTCGCCGCAAGAAGGAAGAGGGCGGCTGCTTCAACTTCTTCCACTTTATGATTAACCTCGATCAGGGTCCCTGCGCCATTAAGCGTCTGCGCGGCTGCGGCTGCGGAAACGAGTATGTTTCCGTAACGCCGGACGGCGACATCTATCCCTGCCATCAGTTTGTCGGTCACGATGAGTGGAAAATGGGCAATATTGAGGATGGCACTCTTGATACGAGCATCAAGGACAAATTCGGATGCTCAAACGTCTATACCAAAGAGGGCTGCAAGGACTGCTGGTGCAAGTTCTACTGTTCCGGCGGCTGCAACGCAAATAACTATTCTTTCAATAAGAACATTGATAAGCCCGTAAAGCTTTCCTGCGATATTGAAAGAAAGCGCGTTGAATGTGCGGTTATGATTAAGGTCGCAATGGCGGACAAATAAAATAAGGAAAAATTTTAAGCCCCGGGAATATTCGGGGCTTATTTTTTATATATTTATAGGGAACAGGGTAGGGCAAAGGGGAGGACAAACCAATGAGCATTAAAATAAAAGAAATTGTAAAAAACAAGTATTTATTCACGGCCTGCGGGCTGCTGCTGGCGGGAGTTGTAATCGGCGTGCTCGTGCTCAAATTTTTGCCGGAAAAGCTTGAAAGCCAGCTCGGAGAATTCGTGCTCAAGGACGGCGGCAGCGTGCTCAAAGCCGCTATGAACAGATTTGCGCTTCCTGCATTTACGCTTTTGCTGCTATACATAGGAGGCTTTAACGCGGTGGGTCACATCACGGTATCCTTTGCGCTGCTTGGCTTCGGCATGGTCTACGGAATAAAAAATGCGCTGAATTTCAACTTCGGCGGCGGAGATTATATCATAAAAGCGGTAGCGGAATATTTCACTTTTTCGCTTTATGCTGCTTTTTTAGTTGTCACCATGGCGGAAAGCAGCCTGCTGTCGTCCCAAAGCGTTTATAATAAGCTGAATAAAGCAAGCACCGAAAAAACGCTTTATAATGCGAAAAATCAGACTGTAAAGTTAACTGTCTTTACAGTTGTAATTGCGGCTTTTTCGGTGCTTTCGGGCTATATTTCAACCATTATCTGACTTTTTAGCGGCCTTTGCGGGCTTCACATTGCCAAGCGGAGATTTCTTTGAAGCCTCCTCGATTTGCTTATTGCTGACATGGGTGTAAATTTCGGTGGTGGACAGGCTTTCGTGGCCGAGCAGTTCTTTCAGCACGCGGATATCAACGCCCGCGTCCTGATAAAGCAGCGTTGCCGCGGTATGGCGCAGCTTGTGGGGAGAAATTCCCATACCGTCAAGACCGGCTTGCTTCAGACATTTTTCAACTATAAGCTCAACGCTGCGAGCGCCTATTCGCTTGCCGCTTCGATTAAGAAAAAGTGCGTCCTTATCGGCGCGCTTTATTTTTGTGCCCGAATTGAGCACCGCCAGATAGTTGTTTATAGCGTTCAAGCAAGAATTGTTAAGGTAAACAACTCGTTCCTTGTTGCCTTTGCCAAGCAGCTTTAAGCGGTTGTCGTGAATGTCTGAAAGATTGATTCCGCAAAGCTCCGAAAGCCGCATTCCGCAATTAAGAAACAGCGTAATAATGCAGAAATCACGCTCCGTAAAATTTGTTTCTATATGCGTGAGCAGTTCAAGTGCCTGTTCGAGGGTTAAATATTTCGGCAGCGTTTTTTTGAGCTTCGGCGTTTCCAAATTTAGCATTGGATTTTCGAGCAGTTTGCCGGACGAAACCGTCAGATATTTATAAAACGAACGTATCGCAGAAACCTTCCGTGAACGCGCCTTATCGTGATTGTCGTGCTCGCTTTTGAACTCGGACAAAAACTCCATGGCGTTAAGCTTCGTTGCATTCTTTATAAGATCAAAGCCGGCGCCGGAAATATCAATTTCCGAATACTCGGTATCCTTGGGAACGAGATTGTTTTTGAGCATCAAATATCTTATAAAAGAGCGCAGCTCAACATAATAACCGTCAACGGTTCGCGGCGAACGGTTTTTGATGGATTCCATATAAACAAGGAATTCACGAAGATAATCCGGACAACTGTTAAGATTAGATTTATTCATATAAGTAGCTCCTTTCTCCTACCCTCAACTTCGCTAAATTTCTATTTAGCGAAGTTTACAGTGCTATTTTCAAGGTACCTCCCTCTTATTAAAATTCTTCGCACAGCGGCAAAATTCCGCCTATGTCGCAAAGCTCCTTGCCGCCGAGATTTTCAATATAGATATTTCTGTTTCGCAGAAAATCCTTTATGTTGTTATAATCCCGAAGCTGCTTCATATCTCCGCTGCTGCCGAGGATTTTGTTCTCAATCATTCCGCCGCAGCCTCCGATAAATCCGGTGTCATATCCCTTGAGGTAAATTCCGCCCTCACGGATTAGCAGCGCTTCAATTCCGTTAGCTTCCGCAGCTTTTGCAATTCCCCTGTCAGCGGTTATAATTGCGTCGCCGCAAGCCGCAAGCACCGAGCATTTCGCGTAGCCTTGTTTTGTGGCAATAATATCCATATTATTGCTTTCGATATACCTCATAAGGCTTTCATCGGCGGCAGCCGGGTTCATTATAATATTTTTCCCTAAAATAAGCGCATTGAGCACGCAGTCATTGGGATATACTCCGCCGAGCGGCTGCTCGGCGCTCAAAACCTCGAAGCCCACTGCTTTGAGCATGGACTCGCACTCGTTTGAGCACGACGCCGTGAGCACGGAGCTTCCTCCGAGATGCAAAAGCTGCAAATCCGCATGGGAGGCTGTCCCCTCCGGCAAATTTGAGCACGGGTCAACCGGAACAACGCAAATTTTTGCGGATTTGAGCGCGTCTATGACCTCTTCGGCCTGCGACGAAACCGCCGCGACGGTAACTTTCCCCTCGGGAAAATTCGGATTTTTAATATAGTTCAATGCTTTATCCTTCTTTTCTTCTTATGGCGGCGAACGCTTCGCCCACAGACGAAACTCCGGTCAGCTTAATTTTATAATCCGTTCTGCCGAGCTTTGCTATGCACTGCTTCGGAAGAATAATTTCTGAGAAGCCTAGCTTTTCTGCTTCGCTAATTCTGCTTTCCGCATGAGAAACGCTGCGAAGCTCTCCGCCCAAGCCTATTTCGCCGAAAGCGACTATGCCCTCGTCAATAACCGTGTCCGTTAGGCTGGAAATAAGCGCAATAGCAACGGGAAGATCCGCCGCAGGTTCGTCAAGGCGTAAGCCGCCGATTACGTTGATATAAGTATCCATATTGCCGAAGAAATATCCGGCACGCTTTTCAAGCACGGCAATCAGCAGTGCGGTACGGTTGAAGTCGAAGCCGGTGGAGGTTCTGCGTGGTACGCCGAAGCCTGTTTTTGAAACGAGCGCCTGAACCTCTGCGAAAATCGGTCTGGTTCCCTCTATAACGCAGCTTACGCAGGTGCCGGAAACATTAGTAGGCCGTTCGGAAAGCAGCGCCACAGAGGGGTTTTCTACCTCGCAAAGGCCGCTTTCCCCCATTTCAAATATACCTATTTCGTTCGTGGAGCCGAAACGGTTCTTTATGGCGCGAAGAATACGGTAACTCAGTGTGCGTTCGCCCTCGAAGTGCAGAACGGTGTCGACTATATGCTCCATAACCTTTGGACCGGCAATGGCGCCGTCCTTGTTGACATGCCCTACGATTATAATGGGTATTCCGGCGCGCTTTGCAACTTTGGTAAGAATGGATGTACACTCCTTAACCTGAGTTATACTGCCGCTTGAGGACGCTATGGCGGCACAGTTCATGGTCTGTATGGAGTCCACCATAACAATATCGGGCTTTTCGGCGGTTATGGCGTTTACCACCCGACCTATATCGGTGTACGGCGCAACAAGCAGATTGCTTCCGGTTACACCGAGGCGCTTTGCACGAAGCTTGAGCTGAGCCTTGCTTTCTTCGCCGGATATGTAGAGAATTTTCACTTTTTCGCAAAGCTTGCCGCAGATTTGGAGCAGCATGGTTGATTTGCCGATACCGGGATCGCCGCCGAGCAGAATGACGGAGCCTTTCACAATTCCTCCGCCGAGCACCCGGTCAAGCTCCTTTATGCCCGTTACATAGCGGTATTCGTCCGCAACCTCAACATCGTTTATGCTCTCTACCTCAGCGCTGTCGTCGCTGTCGGAGACAATGCCGGCGGTCTTTTGCTTGGAGGGTGGTTCGTCGGAGCGAACATCCTCGGTGAAGGTATTCCATGCTCCGCATTCGGGACATTTTCCGTACCATTTAGGGGTTTCGTAGCCACATTCGGTGCAGACATAGACGGTTTTCAGCTTTCCCATTTTTTATTCTTCCCTTTCCGAAAGATATTTTGCGGTGCTTTCGGCAATTACGAAAGCGAGTTTGTTCTGATAGTTTTCATCGGTGAGCATGGCGGCGTCGCCGCTATTGGATATAAAGCCGCATTCGGCGAGCACGGCGGGCTTTTTGGTGTGATAAAGAATATAAATATCATCCGTGGCAGGCTTGATTACGCGGCTGTTTTCAGGCTGAAGCTCCCTGCGGATATTGTCCTGCAGGGTCTGAGCAATCAGTCTGCTTTCCTCATTCCCAACGCCGTAGAACATCTGAGCGCCGTGAGCATTTCCGCCGAAAAAGTTTTGGTGAATTGAAATAAAGCAAAGGCAGTCGGTGTTTTCCAGCAGCGAAAAGCGGTTCTTTATGTCAGAGACTTTCTTCGCTCGCTGTGACGAAATTCCGTCGTCGCAAGTCATCTTGTCTTCGCTTCTGGTAAGCAGCGTTTGATAGCCGAAAAAACGCAGTATGGCGTTTGTTTTAAGCGTTACGGAGAGATTTATATCCTTTTCAAGGATTCCTCCTACGCCGATTGCACCGCCATCCTCGCCGCCGTGCCCGGCATCGAGGATTATTGGCGATTCATGCGCGGCATACGCTGAAACGGCAAGGAATGCGCCGTTGTTCGGCACATACAAAAATGGCAGCGCCACTATGCAAAGCCCAGTAATGGAAACAACCGCCGCTTTGATAACATCATATTTCAAAAGCCCATCCCCTTTCACAATACTGAATAATACGGAAAAACGGGCTTTTCAATACCTATATTGTATCACAAAACAAAGGTTTTGTATATTAAAAAAATAATAAGGCAAACAAAAAGCCACCAGTTTAATTCAGATTGAACTGGTGGCTTTTTGTTTGTATCTGCTAAATGTTGACTATCTCATTTTTAATAGAGATTTTTTTGTTGTGAGGATTTTATTTTATCGGAATGTAAATATAGGCTTTTTCGCCGAGATAATATTCAAAGCACATTTTGCTTTCATCGAACTTTTTGTCAGAAGCATCGAACCATTCGTCGAAAATATATTTCCATGCTGACTTTATTTTTTCGGCAAAATCGGAATCACTCACATTTGCCGGAACTTCAAATACAGCATAGCTTGCCGCAGGAATATCAAGCTTGACAAAACCGTCCGGTGCGGTGTCGGTTTTTGTTTCAAAGCCGAAGAAATAGCTGAGTCCACCATTTATCTCATCCGGATGAATCCAAGCGGCAACCTCACCATTGTCTTTAAGATTTGCAGGATATTTGGGGTATTTGCCGAAGTCGAGTTTGCTCCAGTATGCTCCATTTTCCTTTACCCGAATGTTGCTATCATCCGGTTTTATGCAATAACCGAGAGCAGAGAAAGCATCTTTCTTTTCAAATTTAACATCCATATGTAGTACCTCCTTTACTGTGTTGCTTAAGGTTCTTATATACTCGGAGGCGTTCATTCCGTACATTTTGCGAAAAGCTTTTGCGAATCCGGAGGGAGTATCGTAGCCTGCGCGCATGGCTGCATTTGTGATGCTCATCCCGTTTTTTATGTTTTCGGCAGCGTGCTCAAGCCTGCATTTTAAGATATATTCCCCAACAGAAACGCCGAAATGAGCACGGAAAAGATGGCAGAAATGATACAAAGAATATCCGAACATATTCGCAAGTTCATTTGCTGACGGCGGATATTCCAGATTTGTTTTTATGTAGTTTTCGCATTTCTGCATAATCTCATAATAGTACATAATGAAGTACCTCCATTGCTTACCATTATAATCGTTATTTTTGTTTTGCGCTGTTCCTGATTTGCTGAAATACAAGAAAAAGCTGCTTCTGCAAAAGCAGAAACAGCTTTTATGGTGGGGACAATAGGACTCGAACCTATGACCCCCTGCTTGTAAGGCAGGTGCTCTAACCAGCTGAGCTATGCCCCCGAACGACCTATATATAATATCATATATTATTATAAAAGTCAATACCTTTTTCAAACTTTTTTTGCCACAATTATTGCCCGCTGGCTGTCGCGGTGAAGCGGAAGAAAACTGTCGTCGTCAAACACCGCTTTTATCTCAAAGCCGGATTGTGAAAGCAGGTTCTTCAGCTCGTCAATTTCGTATGCGCGTTCGGAAAAATCGGTGCTGTACCGAGCATAAAGCCCTTTCTCGGGCACTTTGTCGAAAAAGTCCAGAGATATGTCCACGGTAACGCCATCGTCGCAAAGGCTGTTCTGCCATGTGCAGAAGGTATCTCCGTTTTCGTAAACAAAGCAGTTGTCGCCAAGAATCTGCCGATGCTTATAAACGGTGTTCACGTCAAAAACGAAAACGGCTCCCCTGTTTGAAAAGAGCGCAACCTTTTTGAAAACGTCTAGCAGCTCTTGCTCGTCGAGAATGTGGTTTATGCTGTCCAACGAGCAAACCGTCGCGTCGATGGTTCCGAACAGGTCAAGCTCGCTCATCTCCTGACAGAGGAACAACACGTCGCTTTCAAGCTTGCCGCGTTTTTCCGCTGCAACAGAAAGCATCTCGTAGGAATTATCCACAGCGACAATGTCATAGCCGTATTTTTCAAGCTCAAAGCTCAGTGAGCCGGTGCCGCAGGCAAGGTCGAGCAAAAGTTTTGCATCGGGATTATATTTTTGTATAACAGCGTCAAAATAGCGTGCCCTTGCCGGATAGTTCACATTCTGCGTAAACCTGTCATAAAAGCGCGCAAAATCACCATAGTCACTCATTCTTTTCCCTCAAGGCGGCTAAAAACAAGAGCGTATCCGCCGCAGGAATCGTAATCTTCGGAAAGAGAGCGGTTTACCCTGCTTATTGTTGCGGTGGAAGCGCCGGTTTCTTCAACAATGTCACTGTAAACCCTGTGTTCAGAAAGCATTTTTGCCACATGGAAGCGCTGAGACATGGTTTTAAGCTCCGGCGCAGTGCAAAGGTCGCGGAAAAAGCTGAAACATTCTTCTTTGTTCTGAAGAGTAAGGATTGCCTCAAAAAGGCTGTCAAGGCTTTCATCTTTAAGACGGTTGTTCATAAAGCATCACCTCAAAATGTTTTTGGCTGAACTACTCAGCCACTAGATTTTATCACTTTAGCATACAAAAGTCAATGATTTAACCTGTAAATTTTTAAATTATTCATATATGGAATTAAACGAAGTGCGCAGGCTTTGAAAAAGCCTGCGCACTGTGAGTTTATCTAATATTGGAGGGAACGAATGCGCCGGTATTGGGGTTCGTTTCTCCACTGTTTACGGTGCTTGTCGCAGGAGGAGTTACGGAAATGGTGTAATTTCCGAGGGGTGTTCCCGCCTCCCCTTTCAGCGTCAAGGTGACATTCTCATTATAATCCGCAGTCATATAGTCAACGGTGAATTTATCGAAATACTGACCGTTTTTGTAGATATAATAAGTGATAATGTCGTTTTCTTCAACGCGAACCTTGTAAATATTGAGCAGCTCCGCATAGGTGCAGCCAAGATCCCACTTTATGCTGTAATCGCTTTCTATGATCTGGTTGCCATAGAAACTGAGAGAATGAGTAACCTTTTTCTTTGCAGCGGTGGAAGTACTGCTGTCGGAAGAAGTTTTTGTTACCTCGGGGCAGTTATAAATGAAGTTTACTCCACGCTGCTTTTCGGAAACGGAAGGAATGGTTACTGTTACGTTCTCTCCGCAGGTTACGTTAAACGCCTTGCCGGCAATTGCGCGGAACGCAGTGGAAGAAACAACGGTTGCGGTTTGACCTTTATATGCTTCCTCGTATTTGTAACCGTATTTTGCGGTAAGGAAGTCGGAATAACCGTCGCTGTCACCGATTGCAAGTGCGTCACCGTAAAGTGCGGCGCACTTTACGCCTTCGTAATTAAAAATGGAAACATCGGAAACAACGGTTTTGGTTCCGCAGGTGTAGGTTTTGCCGTCGCGCTTTCCGGTTACGGTGTAAGTGCCGGATTTATATGCGGTGGTGTAGTTCTGATCAACCTTAAACTTGAGCACATATACATAGCTCTGGCATTTTACAATATTGAGAGTGGTCTTGCCCTCTTTATTGCGCTTTTCGGCAAGCTCTTTTGCCGCGGCGTATGTCATATCCGCTTCGACAACGGGATGCTCATCGCTGCTTTCAAGGCGTTTGTCATATACGGAATAAAGCTCGCCTACGGATTTATATTTTTCCGGATCGTAGTTTACGATTTCGGCGGTTACCATGCCGCTTACCTTTGCCTGAACATCAGTCATTTCCACATCGGAAAGAACAGCAACATAGAAAGTGCCGCCTGCAGGTTTGTTGACGAACAGAACGCCGTCGCTCTCGTTGAACTTAACGGTATCGTTAAAGGAAATAAGTCCGCGGCGGGTTTCATTCTCTTCCTCAAGATCGAGAATCGGCATTCCGGAAGCGGTTTCTCCGCGAACGGAAATTTTAATGGTTGCGTAAGGCGGAGCTACGACAGTTCCGGGAACGCCGTCTTTATCCTGATACTTAACATGCTCAAATCTCACTTGGAACTCGGTATCGTCCTTGGTAAGAGGTGCAGTGGACCAAGTGAGATACTTGGTAACGTCTTTTTTGGTGCCATTTGAATAGTGCGCTATAACCTGCATACCGGTGGCGTCAAAGGTTTCACCGACCTTATAAGAGGTCTTATCGGGATTTTTTGCAACCTCAAGCTTCTCGATTTGGCAGCCCAGCACCATAAGATATGCACTGTCGTTTTTGAAGTAAACAAAGCCGTCGGCATCCACCACAGGTGTGCAAATGCAATATTGCGCCTGAGCGTCATAAGGAGTAAAGAGCACCTGCGGGGTTTGATAGGTTTCGGTGTTGCCGTTGCTCGGATTGTAATAGGTTTCGGTATTAGTTCCGTTCACCGGCTCAGCAGCGCCGGGTCTGTCGCAGAGAACGCGAAGCTTGCCGGGGGTAAAGTTATCGAACATATAGATGTAAACAGAGCCGTCGCCCTTATCGTATGCGGTGGTGAGCACAGCACTGGTCTGAGGATAGCCCTGGGTGGGAACGCTGTAAGCAATTTTCCATTCATTAAGATCAATAACGGTTATATTGTGTCCGGAATACATACCGAACTGAGAAATGCCGGAAACGCCGACGTATGCTCTGCCGTTGTAAATGGTGGGGGTGCTTGTGCTCATGGGAGGATTTTTCAAAATATTGTGATAGTTGTCAAGCTGAAGCGATCTAAAGGTTCCCTCAAGAATATCGCCGGTGGTTTCGTTGACCTCAACGGAATAGAAATATCCGCCCTTTGAGGTGAAGTAGAGCTTGCCGTTGTCATGGGTTATGCAGCATCTTATATCGCCGGGATAAGGCATGGTAAGAGAGTCCGCAAGCTTGCCGGTTCTCTTATCCAAAGAAAGCAGAGAGGCGTGTCCGGTTACATAGCCGCTTGCTCCGTCATCGGTTCCGATGAAGAGATAGTTTTCGCCGACATAGGCTTCCGCCCAGTAGTAGCCGCCCTGTTTGGCATAGGTCCAAGTGGCGAGCTTGGCTTCTTTCTGGTCGTTGGGGTTTTCGTCGGTTACGGAAATGCAAACATAGTTGCAGGTTTTGGTTTCACCGCTCCAAAATCCGGTGTAGATATAGCCGTTATCGTAGGTAATGGGGCAGTTGGGCTGACCGCCGCGAATATCCTTGTAAACCCAAAGAGATTCAAGGGTGTCGGCGTTGAAGGCCTGAATTCTTCCGTTGTTGAGACCTACAAAGAGCATACCGTCCGCATAGGTGGGCGGAACAATGGCAAAGGCCGAGTTGGCGACCATCTTTGCGGAGGCAACGATTTCGCCGCTTATTTTGTCGACCTTAAAGAGGTTGGTGCTTGCATAGCAGTAGATGTAATTGTCCACGATTATGGGCGAGCTGGCTGCGCCGGTGCCGTAACCGTCGCCGATTTTCTTTGCCCAATAGAGCACGGCATCGTTGCCGGTGGTGGGCGTCTTGTAGTCAATAACGCCGTTGTTGTTGGAGTCGTAGCGGAAGGACGGCCACTCCGCAAAAAGCTTTTTGAAGCTGGTTTCCGGCGCTCTTTCAAGCGTTACGGAAACTGTTTCGTCCGCCTCGGCGGTATAAGAAATACTCTGGCTTACATATCCGCTTGCGGTGACAATGCAGGTGTAGGCTTTGCCTTTTTCAAGGGTAAAAACGCCGCCCTCGTCAAAGACTCTCGTCTTGGAGCTGTCGGTCACAAGAACCATTGCGGATGCGGGAGAGACATTGAAGCTGACGGAAACGGTGTTCCCTGCCGCCGGCGCAAGCAGCTTATTCTCCTCGGCGGGCTGTTCTCCCTGCGGCTCGGAAGGTTCCTCACTTTCGGGAGCATTTTCCGCGGGTGCGGTATAACCGCCGTTTTCGTCGAGATTAAGTGCGGGAATATCTGCGGCGAGCGCAGTTACGGACGGCAGAAGAACCATCGTGAGGCAAAGAAGAAGTGCTAAAGCTGATTTTAGAAAATTACTTTTCATTAAAAAATCCTCCGATATAGCTTATTTGATATATAAACACTTTATCCAACGGTTTAACAGTCTTTGGCCGGTGTTCCATCGTTTTTTGCAGAATTCGAGCATTTTGGCACTGTATTCAAAAACGGCGCTGCGCTGTTCTAAGGTCATTTGATGTTCACTGAAAAGCGCCTCTTTGTTTATGGCAAAAGCGCTGTCGTAATCCATATCGCGCAGCGCTTCCGGCGGAACATCAACATGCCGCCGCAGCATTTCTGCGTATCCGAACTGCATGGCGATGGCGGATTTGTTATCCGCTTTTTCGATGGCATCAAGCTTTGCGCAAAGGCGGCGGCGCTTCATAATAATATATATTATAAAAGCGATCAGTGCCGCGATAAGCGGGAAAACAAGATAAACAGCGTTAAAGCGGAAGGAATTTTGCAGTTCGGTAAGTTTATCTTTGTTTTCTTTCTTAATTACATTGGTTATGGGCTTATCACTTTGGTAATAGAGCTTTCCACTTTCGCCGGAGAAGCTGAACGCCGCCTGCTCCAACTCATCATCCATATATCCGGGCGTTGTTTCAAACGGAACCCAGCCCACACCATCGAGATAATACTCAGCCCATGCGTGAGCGTGGCTTTCGTCAATGGTTATAACGGCGTTTTCGCCGTAGGAAGCGGCTTCCGCAGCGGAAATGAAGTACCCCTCCACATATCGTGAGGGAACTCCGAAGTAGCGGAGCATTGCCGTGGCGGCGGTGGCGTAGTGGACGCTGTATCCGCGGTTGCTGCTGTCAAGGAAGTACTTGAGAAAATCTGTATCTCCGTTCGGAGTAACAGCTTTTTCGTCGTACTCGATGTTGCTTTCAAGGTAGTTTGTAATGGTTTCAATTATCTCGGTGAAAGTAAGCGCCGAGGATTCATCTTTTAAGTGGTAAGAAATTGCCGCCTCCGCCGTTTCCGACAGGTCGAGGTAATTTGCATAGACAAAATCGCGATAGGCGCTTTCGCTTGTGATGTAATCAGCAATTTTTGCGGAGCTTTTTTGGCTGTTAGAAAGCTCGATCTGCGCTTTGAAAATCTCCGCAAGCCCGATTGGCGCATATTCGGCGGAATAAGAACTGCCATTTGCGAAAACGGTGCTGTCGCCGATAAGCGAAGCGTCAAGCGTGCCGCTGTCCGCAAGCGAATACGGAACAAAGGCATATTTTTTGCAGGCGGAAAGATTTTTCACTTCGATTTTTTTGAGCACAGCGGAATCTGCAAGTGAGCATGCAGCAGCATTTTCACTTTGAGCATAGAATCCGTTTTGGTGAAGCCAAAAGAAAGTGTCTTTGTATTCTGCAAGGGTTTCTTTCGGGAGCGTCGTCCAGCGCTGTCCGTCGTAAACTTCGCCCACAAAGCCTTTTATATAGAGCTTTTGCGGCTGCTCAATTTTGATTTCAAGCGCGGGAGCGTCGGAAGTGCCGCGGGATTTGAGATTGTGCAGATGCCCTTCCGGCATGGAGTTTGAACCGCTGTCATAAAGCAGCGAGTGAACCGCATCGTCAATTGCGGTACGAAGGCTGCTGCTTGTGCCATCTATAAGATATGCCGGAAGCAGCGCCGCGCCACTGCAAATGAGCACAAACATGAGCACCGCAGCGGAGGTCTTAATGTCGGCAGCGGAGTGGTTCACTGGTATGAAAATGCCAAGGCAGAGCAGAATCATTCCGAAAAAGAGCAGGAAAAGATATACTCCAGTGCTCAAAAAACCGCATGAGCATCCAATTGTTGCGATTGCTGCAACCGGAATTATCGGAATGATGCTTTTCGTGCTCACGGCGGTGCTCAAAAGCAAAACCGTAAATGCGGCAATTATCGTAAACACAATTTCGGGCAAAGCGGAGCCTTCCGCAGAAAAATCAAGGTATATCTTTCCTGTTTTGAGCGAAAGAAAATCGAGAAAATCGTTAGCCATAAGGAACATTCCGCTTTTCGTCATTACGCTGAGCATCAGCGCGAGTATAATGCTCAACGCTGTAAAACCAAGCGCAATATACCGTCCGATTTTTTTGAGCACGAGCACGACCGCACAGATAAGCGCCGCGCCAACGGCGATAATTACATAATTTTTAACCGAAGCGAAACCTTCGCCAAATAAAAGCAAAAACGCTGCGCAGGAAAGAACAGCACCCACCGTTGCAAAAAACTCTGCGGTGGCGTTTGAGTATTTGTTATTTTTGCTTTGAACAATATTTATGTTTTTTTCTGTCATATTGCAAGCTCCAATAGATTAAGGCTTTCCTGGTAGAAATCCGGATTGAATGTAACCGCACCGTCTATGGGAACGGATGAACACAGAACCGGGGTTATGCTGCTTTTTGCGGAAAAATCCTCAAATCCGTCCGGAATGGATTTTGATATATATATTATTTTGCTGAAATTTGCGCTGCCGAACCTTTCAAAATACTGCCGCGCGCCGGAAATTTCGGTTTCTGCTCCGCTTTTAAGAATCTGCGGAATGGCAGTTATGAGCTCCTCGGTTGAAGTTACGCTTTCGGTAAAGCAGTTCTTATGTTCATTCCAACCAAGGGAAAACGGCGTTCCCTGCCGCGCAAGCGCCTGGCAGATGGAAGCAGTAACCTCCGCCATAGCATCGGCTTCCTTTGCAGAAAAGCCGTCTTCGGCGTATTTATCCCAAAAAACAAAGGTGGATTTTTGCACAGGAAGGCTTGCTTCGCGCACAATGAGTTTGTCAAGCTTCTCTGAAAGCTTCCAATGAATCTGCTTTATGCTGTCGCCGGGGACATATTCGCGAAGCTGGAATGTTTCGGAATAGTCATTGCCGTTTTTGTCGGGAGAATAGCTTTCGCTGTCATCAATAGCGATTGGCATATTGTCGAAAACAAGAGTCATATCGAAGGTATCCGGTAAAACGGTGCATTTTGCTTCGGAACTGGCAAAGCCTTTAACGTTGAATGGGATAAAGCCGAAAAAATCGGTAAGATATATTTTTTCAGCCTTCACTTCGGTATAGCCGCAGTTTTTGAAGCTGCACGTAAAGTTCGCCGCAGCTTCCGACTTCGCAGAGCAGAACACCGGAATAAATTTTTCTTCCCTTTCCCCTGTCATATTATTCTTTGCAGAAACGCAGCAAAGAACTTTAATAAAGGTAAAAGGAGAAGCGTTGTTTATAACGAGCGTTCCTTCGGCAGCGGCGGATTTTTTCACGCTGGCAGGAAGTTTTATCGCGGCGGAAAAGTATTTTCCGGAAAATACGCAAATTAGGTACGACACAAGCGAAATTAAAAGCATCGTAAAGAAAAGCACTGCGGCAACCGCCGAGCCGGAAAATGCGAACATCACGATAAAGATAATTTCTGCCAAAAGCCATAGCAGGAAGGACGGAATAAGATTCTTTTTCATTTTACAGAAAACTCCGTAACATCAGGCTTTTTAACGCTTTTCAGAATGTCACCGAGAATTTCTTCGGCAGAAAGTTCGTGCAGGCGTGCCTTTGCTTCAAGCACAAGACGGTGCGCGCAAACATCAGTGAATACCGCGGCAACGTCATCGGGCGTTGTGTAGTCGAGCCCTTCGAGGAAGGCATGAGCCTTCGCTGCACGGCAAAGGGCAAGTGCGCCACGGGGGCTTATGCCAAGCTGAACATACTGATTGTGACGGGTTTCTTCAATAAGCTCGGAAGCGTAGGCGTAAACAGCGTCCGCAACAAAGGTGTTTTGAACCTCCGAAATCAGCTTATTGAGGGTTTCTTTGTTTGTAATAGGAACAACCTTGTCAAGAGGATTTTCATGGTGTCGTTCCTTCATAATTTCGATCTGGCTTTTCATATCCGGATAACCCATGCTGGTGCGAATAAGGAAACGGTCAAGCTGAGAGCTGGGCAGCAGCTGCGTTCCGGCGGAGCCGACTTGGTTCTGAGTCGCGATTACGATAAAAGGCTTCGGCAGGTCGTGGGTAACGCCGTCAACAGTGACATGGCGCTCCTCCATAGCCTCAAGCAGCGCGGACTGGGTTTTGCTCGAAGTACGGTTGATTTCATCCGCAAGCAACAAGTTCGTCATAACCGTGCCGGGCTTGTACTCAAGCTTTCCGCTCTGTTTATCATAAACGGAAAAGCCGATTATGTCGGAAGGCATGGTGTCGGAAGTGAACTGCACGCGCTTGTTATCAAGCCCGAGAACTTTGGAAAAAGCCATTGCCATGGTGGTCTTGCCCACTCCGGGAACGTCCTCCATAAGTATGTGACCTTGGGCAAGAATCGCCATAAGAACCTTTTCGATGATATCGTCCTTACCGATAATTACTTTTTTAATTTCACTTTGAATCTGCACAGCAAGTTCGTTCATTTTTCTGTCTCCTTAAACTTAGATGAAGTCGTATAATCTTTTGCCATCGCGGGCTTTTATCATGGAGCAAAGAGCAAGAATCGCCTGCTCCGTTGCGATTGCATCGCTTTCTTTGGAATCAAGGTTGTGGGAGAAGCTGCCGTCCGAAAGATGGAAGCTCATAAGTGCGTCAAAAACGGAATTTCCGTTTTTGACGAAGCGTTCGTCGGTTTTGGGGTCAAGTCCAAGGGAGCAAAGCGCGATTATAACCTGAGAGCAGCTTTCGGAAGAAACATTATCCCAGTTGGTGAAGCTGCCGTCGTCGTTCTGCGCGGCGGAAAGCATGGAAAGCGCCTTGTCAATGGCAGTATAAACCTCGCTTTGACCGGAATACGGCGCAAGCGCCTGAATCGCCATTGCGGTTATATCAACGTCGGATTTGCCTTTCATAATGCCGAATCCGCCGTCTTCCTCCTGATTTTTGAGCAGTGCATGAATTAGATATTCGCGGGAATAACGTGCGCTGTTCGGAACGGTGAAATTGCCTGCATCAAGGGTGATGAGCGCGTAAATATAAGCGTTGTTTCCCTGCGCGCCAATGTCCTCTCCGCCGAAATTATAGGTTCCGTCGGCAATAAGATTCACCGAATTGCCGTTTGCATCGGTGCCAAAGCTTTCGGGGTTGCCGCCAAGCGCCATTACAGTAAGCGCAATGCGGTGCCATTCGGTTGCTTTGGAACGGTGAAGGTATCCGTCCGTTTCGTAATGCTCGGTAACGTAGGTTTGGAGCGCGGAAAGATATGCGTCATAATCTTCATCAACGTCAAGCATTGCAAATGCCATTGCAGTCCAGTCGCAAATGGAGGTTCCCGCCGGGAAGTTTTCGCTGTCGGAAAGGAGATTGCCTGCTGCATCAAACAGCTTTTTCTGAGCACTCGCAGCGGTGTTTGCCGTGTCAAGAAGCATGTCTCCTGTGGAAGCAGGCTTTCCGCTGCAAGCGGAAAGCAGCATAAGCATGGACATCAGCAGTGCAATTATTTTTTTAAATGTGATTTTCATGGTTGTTCCTCCTCATTATCGCCGCCGCCGGAAGGACCAAGCGCCGGGAGCGTTTCGGTATAGACGTCACCGCATTCGGTGCAGGAATACAGAATGTAGCCATCCTCTGTTTCTGTTGGCTCAACGCGGTCAACTTCAACGTAGTTGTGTTCGTGACCTTCGGATGGAAGAATTTCGGTATATGTGCTTTCGCACAGTACGCAGGTGTAGACAACATAGCCGTCTTCATACGGAGTCGCGTCAAAACGCTCGGTTTCGACATATTGGTGCTCAAATTCGGTATATCCGCCGTTCACCCACATTCCGCAGTAGCTTGCCAGTCTGCCGTAGCCGCCACCGGAAGTGCTGCCGCCTATATCCTTGCCGTAAGCAAGAGTAAAACGCAGACAAAGGGTATCGCCGTCGGAAAGTTTATATTCAGAAAGACCTTTGCCGGGATAAAGCGACTCGTTTATGGAGTACATCCAGCCGGAACCCATAGTAAAGTCAAATTCGCCGATGCTGTTTGCTCCGCAGGGAGAGGAAATTGTAATTCCATCGGCAACAATTTTGTCCCAAAGATCCGATGGAACGGCAGCGCCGCTTCCGATACCGGCCTTGCTGATTGAGCGGATATAAAAGCCGACTTTTTCGTTGCCGTCATAAGTTGCGGTGTATCCCCTTGCGCCAAACATTTTAAGAATGGATGCTGCTGCGGTTTCGCCGCTTACGATTTGGCACTGATAGGTTTCGATTACACCAAGGCCGATTGTTGTGGCGTCAATGATTATTGTTGCGGTGCCGATGGATTCGCCATCTTTCACTCCGCGGAACTTTACGGTATATTCAACGTATGCGGAATTTCCATCATCGTCCCACGCAAGAACGGTTACAAGGTATTCGTCCTGCTCATTTCCGCTGTCAGGAAAATACAGGTCGTAATGATAGGTTCCGTTGCTGCCTGTTGGCATTGAAACCACAGTTCCGTTCAAGGTAACTTCGATATGGTTTGAGTATATAGGCTGACCGCTGCCGGTTTTGGCTGTTACATTGAATGTATAATAACGGTTTTTAAGCTCGGTAACACCGTCAAGGCTCGTCCGGATTGACGGAGGATTGTCGCCGACGGTGTTGTTGTTGCCATCCGCCTTTGTTGCCTGATAATTTATCGTGTACTGAACTTCGGAAATAACATCGCGGCCCTTGCGCAGATAAATTGTTATGTAGTTTTCACCAAGGGTGAGCTTTGCGCTGTAATCATCGCCGCTTGCGGTAAGCCACTTGCCGTTCGGGCTGTTGCCGTTCACGATGTTGACTTTTAGGTTGTTATCATATTCGCCGTTTTCCACATAAGCGAAAAATCCGAACATATCGTTTGAAATTTCGCTTTTTGTGACGATTTTATTTTCAAGGTCGGTAACGATCGCCGGTCCTTCGGAATCAATATCGCCACCGTTTTCGCTTCCGTTTCCGCCGGAGGAGTTTCCACCATTTGTTCCGTCGCCTTTTCCGGAACCGCCGCCGTTTTGGCTGCCGGAGGTATCTCCGCTTTTGTTACCGTCACCGGGGTCATCAACAACATAGTCGATGGATGGCTTTTCTGCGCCGTTTTCGTCCTTATCGGTTTCCGGTGTTTTGTTGTCCTCTTTTTGAGTATCGTTATTTTTTATGTTGTCGGGTAGATTG
>USFO01000009.1 GCA_900553955.1 uncultured Oscillospiraceae bacterium | reverse complement strand
CGCTTCATGTGCCAAAGGCACGCTTCATGCACCGAAGGTGCGCTTCATTTGCAAAGCAAAAGCCCGCCTTTCGGCGGGCTTTTGCTTTGCATCTACTTTTCCGTTTCTATGAAAATATTCTTGCCGTCCGTTGTCATTGTCACAGTACCGTCAAGGTCGGTACGCAGCACCCGAATGCCGCGCCGATAGAGTGCTTCCTTCGTGCTTTGGTGCGGGTGGCCATGCACATTGCCCTCTCCGCAAAGGAAAACAGCGTACTGCGGTGCGGCAGCATCCAGCAGCTCCTCGGTAGTGGAGGTGCGGCTGCCGTGGTGCCCGCACTTAAGCACGTCGCAGGAAAGATCTGTGCCATACGCGATTAAATCAAGCTCTGCAGCCGCCTCCGCGTCGCCGGTAAACAAAAACGAGGTTTCACCGAAGGTGAACTTTGTCACCACCGACCAGTTGTTCATCTCATCAAAGTAGCACTCCACCGGACCTAAAACCTCCAGAACAGCGCCGCCGCCAAGGTCAAACTTCATGCCCGGTTCGGCATAAATCACGGCGCAGCCGTCCTTGTTTTCAGCGGTGCTCAGCACGCCGTCATAAAGCGGAGAATCAAGAAGATATTCTTCCGGAATGTCCGGAACGAGCAGCCGCTCCACCGAAAATTTATCAAAAACCGCCTCCATAGAGCCGATATGGTCGGAGTGCGGATGCGTTGCCGCCACAAGGCTGAGCACGCTGACGCCGCGCTTTTCAAGCGCCGAGCACACGGCGCCCTCGCAACCAACCTCGCCCGCGTCGATGAGCACGGCGGCTTCCTCTGTGCGAATCAAAATGCAGTCCGATTGACCGGTATCCACAAAGCAAACCTCTGCCGTGCCGCTTTTAAGCGCAGAATCCGCAGAGCTGTCCTTGCTCAGAAACGGCTTGAGCATCAGCAAAATTGCAGCTGCCGCCGCCACTGCTGAAATTTTGAGCACCGTTTTTCTTTCCGCCGCATTTTTGAGCACCGCCGCCACCGTCCCTTCCTTTTCAAGACTTGCAATTCTGTCGCATACGCCGGATAAGTATGACCGCTTCACAAAAAGCCCGGCGTAACCGGGCTTTTTCGCTTTAATTATTATTCATTGCCTTTATTACGCAAGCCACCGCGTCCTTTTGCTCCGGCGTAAGATAAGCCCAGCCGTCGAAAAGCTCCTTCAGCTCCGGAGTCAGCTCGACCATTTCGCCCTCGGCAAAAAACTGCGACAAAGTAATGCCGAAGCCGCCGCAGATCGTTTCAAGGGTGGCGATTGACGGAAGCGTGTTCCGCCTAAAAATATTCGCAATGGTGGATTCGGAAAGCCCGCAGCTTTTTGCAAGGCGATATTCGCTCCAACCACGCTCTTTGAGTAATTGCTGAAGTCTTTCGTGCGTATCCACAGTGCCACCACCCTTTCCGTAATTATTTTACCTCTATACTGAAAAGTATTGCACCGTTTTATTGTAATATGTTTACCGTTATATTAAACTGTAAAATAAGTACAGTCTTAGGTGGCAGAATTAAATTTGCACACAAAAAAAGCTTCCGTCGGAAATCCGACGGAAGCTTTTTTGTGGCGGAGAAGGAGGGACTCGAACCCTCGCGCCGCTTTTAACACAGCCTACGCCCTTAGCAGGGGCGCCTCGTCACCACTTGAGTACTTCTCCATGTGCTGAACAGCTTGTTCAATATTAAGTTAGCTTTGAGAGATTGGCGGAGAGGATGGGATTCGAACCCATGGCTCTTTCGAGTCACCGGTTTTCAAGACCGGCTCCTTAAACCGCTCGGACACCTCTCCACGGCTGAAATATAATATAACACAAAAACAAGGGATATGTCAATAGTTATTTTTGCACTTTGGCGATTTTTTGCATTTATATGCAGTAAAAAAATTTAATCTGCACTTGTGTTTTTTTGCAAAATCATTTTAATTCATCTGACCGATGCTTGTCTTTTCGCCACTGAATAAAAGCCGTTGCCAAAAGCTTTATCAGTATCAGGCAACGGCTTAAATGGCATTTTCAAAAAAATCTTGTAAAAATATGTACTGACTTCGGCACGCAATAGCCTGTTACTTATTTTGGCTCTTTTGCCTGCCCTTTTGGGCGGGTATCATCGGATTTGATTTCAAGGATTTCATCCGCAGAAACATTATAGAACCGGCAAAGCGCTTCCAAATGGCGCAGCGGAAGGTCGCTTGCTCCGCGCTCATACCTTGCATACATTGTCTGGGATGTTCCGAGCAAATATGCAACCTGCTCCTGAGTAAGGTCGTTATCCTCCCGCAGGTCGCGCAATTTCTTCATATACTCCAACATTCTATATACCTAAAATTCCGAAAAGTGCTAAAATATTTTAGCATGACGGAGATATTTGCTATTGACTTTAGTAAATAAATTTACTATAATGTGAGTAAGCCATATATTGGCTGTTTTTCCGCCATATGAGTTCAGGCTCCGAGATGTCCAGCGGGGCCTGAATTCGTTTTTAAGAGAAATTTTACCCAAAAATATTAAAAACATTTTCTAAGTGCCTTTGCTTTTTTACAAAGGCGCCTTTTTTTAATTTATGTGTTTTTTAAGCCTTAATATATAATCCCCCTGTTCTGTTGCCCGGCGACGCATTTTATAGTATAATGTAAAACAATAAAACTTTTTTGCGGAGGCGCATTTATGAAAATTAAAACGAAGCAGCTTTCCTATGACGAAGTGATGAAGATAAAAAAGCCACCGCACAAATTGCCGCGGCGGCCAAGCCTGTTTTTTCGGAGCATAATCCGCGCGGCGGTCTCTGCCGACTTGCGCGATGCTCAGTTCACCTACACCACAAGCCGAATGGAGCTTGCCGGAAGCGGCCCATGGCTTATTCTGATGAACCATTCAAGCTTTATCGACCTTGAAATTGTCGCAAAAATAATGTTCCCCAAGCCGTACTGCATTGTCTGCACCTCCGATGGGTTCGTCGGCAAAGAATGGCTTATGCGCAGCATCGGCTGTATCCCAACGCAGAAATTCGTCAGCGACGTGACTCTTATCGGCGACATAAACTACGCACTGCATAAGGAAAACCTCAGCGTGCTGATGTACCCGGAGGCGAGCTATTCCTTCGATGGCTGCGCAACGCCGCTGCCGCGCCGCATGGGCATTCTGCTGAAGAAGCTGCGCGTGCCGGTTATCAGCATACATACCGAGGGCGCGTTCGCCCGCGACCCGCTTTATAACTGCCTGCAAAAGCGCAAGGTTAAGGTTTCGGCGAACGTTTCCTGTCTGTTTACTGCGGACGAAATCGCCGAAAAATCCGTGGACGAGCTTGACGAAGCGCTTCGCGCCGCGTTCGACTTTGACAATTTTGCATGGCAGGAGCAGAACCATATCGTCATCAATGAAAATTTCCGTGCCGACGGGCTGAACCGCATTCTCTACAAATGCGCCCACTGCGGCGCGGAAGGGCAGATGGAGGGCAGCGGGACTCGCCTTGTCTGCCACGCCTGCGGAAAAGGCTATGAGCTGACGCCGCTGGGCACCCTTGCCGCCGAGTCGGGCGAAACGGAGTTCGCCCACATTCCCGACTGGTACAAGTGGGAACGGCAGTGCGTCCGCGAAGAAATCGAAAACGGCAGTTATCGCCTCGATGTGCCGGTAAAAATAGGCATTGTGGTGGATTTTAAGGCGGTTTACATGGTAGGCGAGGGTCGCCTTGTTCACACAGCGGAGGGCTTCCGCCTTACCGGCTGCGGCGGCAAATTGGACTACACGCAGAGTCCCAAGGCGTCGTACAGCCTTTATTCGGACTATTACTGGTACGAACTCGGCGATGTTATCTGCATCGGCGACAAGGAGCGGCTTTACTACTGCTTCCCGCATGGCGGCGACGTTGTTGCCAAAGCCCGCATGGCCACGGAGGAAATCTATAAGATGAACCATAGGGAACGGGGCAGTGCGAGGTAATTGAGGGCGAATCTCGGCTTCCCTGTGTAAGATTTACTGCGAGCGTTTGCGGAGCGTTTCTCGGCTCCCCTGTGCAAGGAGCCGAGGGCGCTCCCGCGCCGTGCACATAATTTACATTGCGCGCGTATTCCACATTCCGTATTCCGTATTCCGTATTCCGCATTCCGCATTTCTATTTAATTCCCCGAAAGGAGCTTCCTCATGCTTTATCTTTCCGAATATGATTCGCTGCTCGGCAAAATCACCCTTGGCTCAAACGGCGAAGCGCTCACCGCGCTTTGGCTGCCGGGGCAGACCTGCACGGAAAAGCTCCTTTCCGCGCAGCATGAGTACGCCGAAGCTCCGGCGATTTCAGAAGCGAAGCGCTGGCTTGACATCTATTTTTCCGGCAAGGAGCCTGACTTTTTTCCGGCGCTTGCGCCGGAGGGCACCGCGTTCCAGCTTGAGGTTTGGAATTTGCTGCGTCAAATTCCCTATGGCAAAACAACCACCTACGGCGCGCTTGCCGCGGAGGCGGCAAAGCGCCGCGGCAAAGAAAAGATGTCCGCCCAAGCGGTGGGAAACGCCGTCGGCAGCAATCCCATTTCCATAATCGTGCCATGCCATCGGGTGGTGGGTGCAAGCGGCAGCCTTACAGGCTATAACGGCGGCATAAAGTACAAAACCGCGCTGCTGAAGCTTGAGGGCGGCTATTCGGATAAATTTTTTGTGCCCGAAAAGGGCAATCGTCTTTGAGTTTTCACCGTAAAATTACAGAAAAGTTCATAAATTTAATGTATACTCATTTTATCGCAGGTCAGCGGGAACAAATATTTATCCGATAGGCATAAATGTGACCATATCCTGCAGAGAATGTCTGCAAAGCGCAGCATCCGTAAAAAAACCGCACACAACCAACCACTATTACCGAAAGAGGTGACAGCATGGCTGATAAAATGAATATTTGCCTTATTAACGACAGCTTTCCGCCGATTATCGACGGTGTTGCAAACGCCGTTCTTAACTATGCTTCAATAATTCAGAAGGAGTACGGCAACGCCACCGTTGCAACGCCGTATTATCCCGGCGCGGACGACAGCGTTTACCCCTACAAGGTGGTTCGCTTTCCGAGTATCGACACCACAAAGCTTGTGGGCTACCGCGCCGGCTTTCCATTTTCCGCGGAAACGCTGGAGGAGATTCGGGCGCAGAATATTGACCTTATCCACACTCACTGCCCGATTACCTCCACTTTTTTGGCGCGAACTCTGCGGGACACCATTGACGCACCGATGGTGCTGACCTATCACACTAAGTTTGACATCGACATAGCAAATGCCATCCGCAGCAAGCTGCTGCAAAAGAGTGCAATAAAGGCTCTGGTGGAGAATATCTCCGCCTGCGATGAGGTTTGGGCAGTAAGCCGCGGAGCCGGAGAAAATCTGCGTTCCATAGGCTACACCGGCGACTATGTTGTTATGGAAAACGGCGTGGATATTCCGAAAGGAAGGGTGCCGGAGGAGGCCGTTGCCGCCGCCGCGGCGGGCTATGACCTGCCAAAGGGCGTGCCGGTGTTCCTCTTTGTGGGGCGAATGGTCTGGTACAAGGGTCTGCGATGCATACTTGAGGCGCTGGCGGAGCTTGCCGCAAAGGGGCGGGACTTTCGCATGGTGTTCATCGGCGGCGGAACCGATAAGGACGGGGCGGAAGCCCTTGCAAAGCAGCTTGGCATAGGCGAAAGGTGTATTTTCACCGGCGCAATTTATGACCGGGACACCATCCGCGCGTGGTACTGCCGCGGCGATTTGTTCCTGTTCCCATCGGAGTTCGACACCAACGGGCTTGTGGTGCGGGAGGCCGCCGCCTGCGGTCTTGGCAGTATGCTTATCGAGGGAAGCTGCGCCGCCGAGGGCATTGAGGACGGCGAAACCGGCTTTCTTATAAAGAACAGCTCCGCGGACATGGCTGCTAAGCTGCTTGAGCTTCTTAGCCACCCGGAAATTATGCGCACCGTGGGCGAAAACGCCATGAACCGCATTTATATCTCATGGGAAGATTCCGTAAAGCACGCGGCGGAACGCTATCAGGTGGTTCTGGATAACTATCGTTCCGGCAAATACGAGCGCCGCCGTAAATTCACCGATGAATGGTTCAAAATGAACGGCGAATTCCTCGAGGGAATCGCAAAGGCACAGGAATTTACCGAGCGTACCCCGGAGGAAGTGAAAAAACGTGCAGAAACCGTACTTTCGGAGCTGAGCGAAAAATACGGTGAACTGAAAGAGGGCATTGCTCAGCGCTTTGACCGCTATCTATAAAAAATTTCTGATTATTCTTTTTAAGCCTTTACTTTATGCCGCACTGTGATATAATTAAGGGCACGCCTATAAAACTTTGGAGGACAGCAATGAAAAAATATATTTCTGTTTTACTTGTAACCGTAATGCTCGCTGCGGCGCTTTCCGCCTGCGGTCATAAACATACTCCCGGTGCGGCGGCAACCTGCACCGAGCCGCAAACCTGCACCGAATGCGGCGAAGTTCTCGCAGACGCCACCGGACACACTCCCGGTCCGGCAGCAACCTGCGCCGCACCGCAAACCTGCACCGTCTGCGGCGAAATTCTCGCTCCGCAGCTTATGCATACTCCCGGCCCGGAAGCCACCTGCACTGAGCCGCAGGTCTGCACCGTCTGCGGCGAAGTCCTCGCCGAAGCCACCGGACATAATGTCGGCAGCGACGGCGTTTGTACCAAATGCGGCACCCGCATTGTTCCCGAAGGGCAAAAGTACATAGCTCCGGGCAACGGCGGTGCTGCTTCCGATGACACCTCCGCGATAATCCCCGAAACCCGGAACACAGGACATTACAATAACAACATTGACGCTTACTATGCCGGAGCGGTGCTTGTCTGCGGCGACTATTCCCTCGAATATTTTCTGCCCAGCGCAGAGGGAAGCTCCTCCTATGCGGAAATAGTAAACGCCTTCGCCGAAAAATACCCGAACATCAACACCACCTCGCTGCTTGTTCCCAAGAGCTGCACCTTTAACTCTCCCGCAGGGTACACCGACCCCTACGAACGCACACAACAGTTCATTGAAGCCACCTATGGTATGATGAACGACAGTGTCAAGAAGGCGGACTGCCTCGGCGTTATGACCGAGCACAGGGGTGAGTACATGTTCTACCGCACCGACCACCACTGGACAAGCCTTGGCGCATACTACGGCTCCGTTGCGTACTGCAACGCCAACGGCATTGAGCCTTACGCCCTTGACACCTACGAAACCGTCACCAAAACCGGTTTTATGGGAACGCTTTACGGCTGGGCAGGCAGCCCCTCCTGCCTCGAAGCAAACCCCGACTACACCGTCGGCCACTTCCCACACGTCGGCTACTCCATGACCTACAAGAGCGAAGGCAACTGGTATAGCGGAACCGCCATCAACCCAAACAGCAAAAGCTATGCCGGAATGTTCATCTGCGGCGACCAGCCCCTCACCGTTTTCACCACCGCGAACAAAAACGGCAAGACGCTGATTATCTTCAAGGAGTCCTACGGCAACGGCTTTGTGCCCTATATGCTCGACTACTATGAGCAGGTGGTGGTTGTGGACATCCGCAAGGACACCGCAAGCGTTGCGTCCATTATCGAGAAATACAATGTCACCGACGCACTTATCATAAATAACTGCCAGGCGGCAATCAGCCTCCAGCCCGACCTTAAAGCAAAGGTGCTTTCATAAAAGCTGCATAATACGAACAAAAGCGCGCAGGTTTTTCCTGCGCGCTTTTTTGTGAGAACCTGAAGCGGGGTGACGGTGGGTGCTTGCGGCGCGAAGCGCCGCCTTACCTTCTCTGTGCACCGAATCTGAGCACGGCGCGGCAGCGTAACGGCGGAGCCGCCTTGGCTCGCCTGTTCGCACCGCTGTTTTGGTGAGGGAACTTGGCTCCCCTTATTTATAAGGGGAGCTGGCATTTGGCGCTGCCTGCAGCGACAAATGACTGAGAGGATCTTTGTCCGCCTTACTGTGTGTATATTGACTGCGTTTATTTGCCGTCATCAAGGCGTTAGAGGATCCTCTCAGTCACGGCGTTTTAATCCTTGATACGCCGCGACAGCTCCCCTTACAAGTAAGGGGAGCCAAGATTCGCTCTCAATCACCTCTGTGCGCAGCTCCACGCTCCACTCTGCACTCTCCGCACTATTCCGCACTATTCCGCATTATTCTGTGCCACTACTGCTATAAAAATGTGCCGCCACGGGCGGCACACCTAAACTTTGCGCCCAAAAGGCGCAAAACATAACCCGCCCAAAGGGCGGACATAACCGCGCCGTAGGCGCGATATAACTTTTCGGCGGCACGCCGAAAAATATAACTGAATTGCGGCGCGATATAACAAAAAGGCAGGCGCACAGCGCCTGCCTTTGTTCATAGCTTTATTCAAAAACATATTCTCCGTCGGATTCCATGCGCAGCGCGTGCTCATAGAAAAGCCGGAGGGCGGATACCATATATTCGGTGTCCTTCGCACCCGCGGTTTCGTAGGTGGAGTGCATGGCAAGCTGGGGCAGACCTATATCCACGGTGTTGAGGGAAACCTGCGTGTTCGCAATATTGCCGAGGGTGCCGCCTCCGGGCATATCCGCGCGGTTGGCATAATACTGGAACGGCACGCCCGCCTTTTCGCAGACGGTGCGGAAAATCGCTGCGGAAACCGCGTCGGAGGTGTACTTCTGGTTGGCGTTATACTTGATGACTATACCCTCGTTCATATAAACCGCATGGTTTTTGTCCATAAATTCCGGGTGGTTAGGGTGAACGGCGTGGGCATTGTCGCAGGAAACGAGGAAGCTGTTCGCCACGGCGCGGTGATAGTCGGAAAAGCTCATTCCGAGAGCCTCCCGTACTCTGTCAAGGGTATCCGCAAGGAAGGTAGAAGCAGCGCCCTGCTTTGTATGGCTGCCGACTTCCTCATTGTCGAACAGACAGTAAACCGGCATTGCGGCGTTGTTCTTTTCGGCGGAAACAAAGGCTTTCAGCGCGCTGAAGGCGCACTGCAAATCGTCAAGGCGCGGCGCGGAGATAAATCCGTTCCACTCTATGCCCTCCTGCGGGTTGTAAACAATGATGTCGGTGGAGAGAATGTCCTCCTCGCGGACGCCTGCCGCCGCCGCAAGGCGGGCGCGCAGACCGCCTTCTCCGTCGGAATAAAGCGGAAGCATATCCACCGCCGGGTTGTAGCTCATATCGTCGTTGGCTTTGCGGTTCATGTGAATAGCGACGTTCGGAATGACGGCGCAGGGCTCCTTAAGGTCAACAAGCCGCATGGAAACGCCCTTTTCCGTCTTTACCATAACTCTGCCTGCGACGGAAAGCGGGCGGTCAAGCCATGTGGAGCAAAGCATTCCGCCGTACTTTTCGGCGGAAAGGCGCACATAGTGCTTATCCGTAAGCTCCGGGTTCTCCTTGATTTTGAACGCCGGGCTGTCGCAGTGCGAAGCGGTCATCATAAATCCGGAAAAATCCCCCTCCGGCACCTTGAACGCAATTACGGAGGAACCGTTGCGGGTTACATAATAGCTTTTGCCGTGCTCAAGATTCCATTCGCCGCTTTCGCAAAGGGGCAAAAAGCCCGCTTTCTCAAGCGCTTCTCCGGCGTTTTTCACCGCGTGGAACGGAGTGGGGCTGTTCTTTATAAAATCAAAAAGCTCTTTGTTCATTTCGAGTACTCCTTATTAAAAAGATTCATATAAAAATATTATAGCCTTTATTGCAGTTCGGTGCAATAGCGCCCGGCGCATTGTTCACAAATATTTTCTTGAACTTTCGGAAGTTATGTAATAAAATATAAGTTAGATTTTTATTTCAAGAGGTGCTTATTCAATGGTCTTTCCCTTTATAATATTTGCGGCGCTGCTCACGGCGCTCACCGTGCTTCCCGGCGGATTTTCCGGCGTTTCTGCGGTGCTGTTTTGCGTGCTGTTCTTCGTCCTGTACTTCATTTTGGGGCTGCTTATCCACTGCCTTATACTTTGGATAATGTCCCTTTCAGTAAAGGACATGGATTCCATGCAGGAGCACGACAGCCCGCGCTTCAGAAAAATGACCGCATACACAATCTCTTTCGGCATAAAGCTGCTGAACGTTCGCGTAAAGGTCGAAGGGCTGGAGCAGGTTCCGAAAGGGCGCTTTTTGCTGATACAAAACCACCGCTCCATGTTCGACCCTCTCATAAGTCTTTACGCTTTGGATAAGCTTCAGCTCGGGTTTATCACAAAGCCGGAAAATATGAAGCTTCCCATAATCGGGCAGTTTGCGCATCGAATCTGCGCCCTGCCCATCGACCGCGAAAGCCCGCGCAACGCCGTTAAAACCATTAACGCCGCCGCGGATTACATCAAAAACGATGTGTGCTCCATCGGGCTTTATCCCGAGGGAACCCGCAACCGCAGCGACACCGCGCCGCTGCTTCCGTTCCACAACGCTTCGCTCAAAATCGGCACAAAGGCGGGCTGCCCGGTGGTGGTCACCGCCATTTCCGGCACGGACAAAATCAAGCACCGTGCGCCTTTCCGCCGCACCAATGTGACCATCAAGGTATGCGGCGTCATTCCGGCGGAATCGGTCAAGGCTTCCTCCACGGCGGAGCTTTCCGTAATCTGCCGCCGCCTGCTCTGCGAAGGAATGGGTATTCCCTTCGTCGAGGAACAGGGCGAATAATTTTTTGCGGCGGTGAAAAACCGCCTGCTTTTCGTCAATAATAAAAGCACGGATTCACCCGGGCGCTGCGCCCGTTTATCGAAAGGACTTCGTATGAAAAGAAGACTGTCAAAAAAAGACGTGCTCACCATCCCAAACCTGATGAGCTTTTTGCGCATTCTGCTGATTCCGCTTTACCTTTGGCTTTACTGTATAAAGGCGGCGGTCATTCCGGCGGTGTGCGTGCTTGTTCTTTCCGGAATAACGGATATTTTCGACGGAATCGTAGCGCGGAAGTTCAACATGGTTTCGGACTTCGGCAAATTCATTGACCCCGTCGCGGACAAGCTCACCCAAGGGGCGCTTATTCTCAGTCTTTCGGTGAACTTTCCCGACATATGGCCGCTTTTCTTCATCTTTTTGGTGAAGGAACTGACCATGGCGCTGCTCGGCTTAATCGTGCTTGAAAAAACGGACACGGTGAACTCCGCCCAGTGGTTCGGCAAGGCGACCACAGTGGTTTTGGAGGGAAGCATGGCGCTGCTTTTGCTCGTTCCGGAAATTTCCGCCCGGTTTGCGGACGGACTTTTTGCCCTTTGCAGCGCAATGGCGATTTTTTCGCTGCTTATGTACTCAATTTTCTACATCGGGCTGCTGACGCAAAAGGAACGCGGCACGAAAGCGGTGCGCATCGCCATCTCGGTGATAATATCCGTTGCCGCAGTGTCGGTTATCTATTTTATTAAGTGAAGTGCGCCCGGAGCACCACAGTTATATCCGGCGGCGCTGCCGCCGGGTTATATCGTGCCTACGGCACGGTTATATCCACCCTTCGGGCGGGTTATATTTTGCCGCCGCGGGCGTCAAAGTTTAGGTGTGCCCGCCGTGCGGGCACATTTTTATAGGCGGAGCGCACAGAGGTAACGCAGCGCAAAGCCTTCCCCTTGGGGAAGGTGGCACGGTGCTGCGCCTTGGCGCTGCACCGTGACGGATGAGGACCGCCCGCCCACGGCGGGCGTAATTTCAGGTTCTTTCTCCGCCCCACACTCTACCATAACAGTGAGGTACCATAATGATTATTTGGATAAGCGGCGCTTACGGCGTAGGTAAATCAACCCTTGCCGACGCCATGGCTGCAAAAATAAATAACGTCCTCATCTTCGATGCGGAAGAGGTGGGCAATGCGGTTCGGGGAAGCTATCCCGGCTGCCCCTATGGCTACATATTTGAGGATTACCCCCTGTGGGGCGAGTTCTGCTATATGCTTTTGAAGGACGTGCATGAGAAATTCCATAAAGACATACTTGTTCCCATGACGCTCCTGCGCAAGGACTCTTACGGCATTATTGACAAACTGAACCGCGACGGCATTGATACCCGCCTAATCGTACTGGAAGCCGGCTATCAGACCGTCCGCGACCGCATTCTCGCCCGCGGCGAGGAGGAAGGCTGTTGGTGCATGGAGAATATCGAACCTGCGATAAGCGGCTGCGCCGCCCTGCCCGGAACCCACATTCAAACGGGCGGAAAAACCGTGGATGAGCTTTGCAGCGAAGTGATGGAGCAAGTGCGCTAATGCCGCAGAATGGCGGCTGAGAGCGTTTCCGGCGTACAGTACGAGGAGTATTCCTCCGACGAAAAAAATTCCGAACCGCTTGGAACAAAGCTTTCTTTTTGCCTTGACGAAGGGTATCTGCTTTATGGCGAGGTTTTCGCCTTCGGCGATTCGTCTTCCGCCGATCACTACCGCTTTTGGACAAAGAGCGTACGCTGAAATAAAACGACTTTTAAAAAAATGAGCACGGTGCGCCGTGCTCATTTTTTCATGGAATTTGCGTGCTCATTTCAGGGTGTAGCTGTCGTTCAGGAGCAGGGTGCTGTAAAGGAAAAGCACATCGCAGCCCTCAAAATCCACATATTCGGAGAGGAGAGAGGGGTTCATATAGCGGGTATCCGCGACGGTTATTTCGGAGTACGCGCCCACAAGATAGGGCACGAGGGCGCTTCCGAAGGAGTCGCGGAACACCACAAGGCGCTTGCCGTTTTGCTGCGTGGGATTTGTTATTTTGAGCAGGGAAACGGAGCCGGAAAGAAAAAATTCATACGGATCTTTTCCGGAGAGCTTGTCGAAATCGTAAATGCCGCCGGTGGTTTTCGTTTCGGCGTTGTAAACCTCGGCGGCGTCTATGGCGCTGCTTGTTACATAGTTTATTTCCTCCGCCGGGAGAGGGAGGGCGGATTGCCCGTAATACACACCGTAGAATTTATCCGTGGCCGTACTTGTAGTATAGTCACTTTCAAGCTCCGCGCCCAGTGCTGCGGCGATTTTCTCCGCGGCAGGGGCGATTTTGTCCTGCCGCCAGTGGGTGTCGGTCTTGTAGTAGCAGTCGGCGGAGAGGGTGTCCGTCAGGTCAACATAGTCGCCCACGGGGGCGTTCTGCCGCAGAATTTCGTTTAGCTTCTCGTAATCGAGAGCGAGATGCCCGCTGTTCTTTGCAAGGTAAAAGCCCTTGTCCGGCAGGGCGGCGAGGACGACCTTGTTCGAGGAATTAAGAAAATTTTCACATATAGAATTTATCTTCCCGGCGGCATTTTTCACGGAGGCCTCGTTCAGAGGATAAAGCTGCTTTGCGGCATAGCCGTTTGCGATATAAATTCCGTTGTTGTCCGAAAAGCCGAAAAGCTTGTACTGTGCCAGAGCCTTCACCGTGCGGAATTTGTCCCGCAGGGGGAACTGGTCGAGGGAGGCGGTTTCAAAATTCTTGGCGAAGCTGCCGCTTTCAAAGGAGGAAAGAGTGAATTTCGGAAAAGCGGCAAGCTTTCTGCGTTCGCTTTCGGAGTACTCGGTGCGGGGCTTGAGCACGGCGAAGGCGGAGAGTCCGAGCATGAGCACGGCGAAGATAATCACGGTTATTTTGTTTGACATATTATAGCTCCTTTCGTGCTCAAATTAAAATCTGAAGTAGAGGAACGGGCTGAACGAGCCGTCCACAAGGTATGCGGTGCAAAGGAGAAGTCCCGCGCAGAGGACTATGGGCAAAAGCAGCTTTGCCGCGTTACAAAGCGGTTTTTTGCTCTTCGCTTTTTCCTTGAGCAC
Organism: uncultured Oscillospiraceae bacterium; assembly: GCA_900553955.1. Taxonomy (GTDB): domain Bacteria; phylum Bacillota; class Clostridia; order Oscillospirales; family Ruminococcaceae; genus UMGS1668. The sequence goes on along the minus strand of USFO01000009.1, from coordinate 13,822 downwards.
GGAGAAAAGCGGCGTTGAAGCCACCGCTCCGAAGATGAGCACCGGAGCATAGCTTTTGAGATAGTAAATAGCCTCCGGGGAGGAAAGAGCAGTTCCGTTCGCCCCGAAAAGCCCACCGATATCAAGGAATGCGGCGGAAATGCTGTTTGCATTAAATATCACAAAGCCCATGAGGGTGAAGAAAAGCACGTAGATATGGCGGAGGATTTTTGGCGCGTGCTCAAGCTTTTCGAGGAGGAAGAGCTTTTCGAGCATCAAAAGCACCGCATACATAAGTCCCCACACAATGAACTGCCAGTCCGCACCGTGCCAGAAGCCGGTGAGGAACCACACCACGAAGATATTGAAGAACCAGCGTCCCTTGCCGCGGCGGTTTCCGCCGAGGGGGATATAAACATAGTCGCGGAACCAGCTCCCGAGGGTCATGTGCCAGCGCCGCCAAAATTCCGTTATGCTTTTTGAGGCGTATGGGTGGTCGAAATTCTCCGGGAAATGAAAGCCGAAGATTTTGCCGAGGCCTATGGCCATATCCGAGTAGCCGGAGAAGTCGAAGTAGATTTGCAGGGTGAAGGAAACGGCGTAGAGCCAGTAAAAGAGCACGCTTTTTTCGCCGGAGGCACGGAAAGCGGCGCAAAGCTCCGCAAAACGGTCGGAGAGCAAAATCTTTTTGCAAAGGCCGAGCACGAAGCGGGAAGCACCCTCGCAGCAAAGGTCAAAGCTGTGGCGGCGAATCGCAAGCTCCCCGGCAATATCGGAGTAGCGCACTATGGGGCCGGCTATCAGCTGGGGGAACATGGCGATATACGCGCCGAAGCTTACAGGGTTCCTCTGCGCGGGCAGACCGCGGTAAACGTCGGCGGCGTAGCTGATAAGCTGAAAGGTGTAGAAGCTTATTCCCACCGGCAGAGCAAGGCGCAGCAGCGGAAGGGAAAGCCCGGTTGCGGCATTGAAGTTGCCGATGAAGAAATCCGCGTATTTGAAGTAAATCAGCAGGGCAAGGCTTATTCCTACGGAAATTCCGAGGAAGAGCTTGGCTTTTTTCGGGCTTTGGCGGAATTTTTCGATAAGCAGACCGAAAATATATCCGCTGATTATGGAAGCGAGCATCAAAAAGACGTATTTCGGTTCGCCCCAAGCGTAAAAAACAAGGCTGGAAATCAGCAGAACCGCATTTTTCAGCTTATTCGGCGCGATGAAATACAGAATGAACACCGCGGGAAGAAAATAATAGAGAAAAGGTATGCTTGAGAAAAGCAAGCCGGAATACCTCCTTTTAATAAAAATGCGGCGGGCGTTTTTGCCCACCGCAAACGGCGCAAAAGCCGCAGATTATTTCTTGATTACCTTGTCGAGGCTGCCGCCGAGAACCTCGGTGAGAGCGGCTTCAATGCCGTCGCCGGACATTTCGTCGCCGAATTCGCTGTCAATCATGTAGAGTGCAACAACGTCGCCCTTTACCATAACACGAACGTCGTCCGCTTCAACGCAGATCCATTTGCGGGGGTTGATGCCGTTAATCATAGCGTCTGCGACCTCCTCTGCGTCGGCGGCGTCTTTAACGCGAACGAGCACGAAGGAATAAGCCTGGGAGCCCATCATAGGCTCGGAAACGACAGCTTCCTTTATCTTGTCGGCGGAATCAAGACCGGTGAAGGCATTGAGCATGTCCGCATTGGAAATGTCGACGGAGTCGGTTTCAAGGCTGAGGTCAATGGGGTTCTTTTTGTAAACGGCGTCGATGATTTCGTTGAGGCTCATGGAAACGCCGGAGCCGTCGTTATTGTCATCTGCGGGCTTGTTGCAAGCTGCAAAGCCAAGAGCCATCATAGCGGCAAGAAAGAGTGCAAGAATTTTTTTCATAAAATGAGTTCCTTTCATATTGCGTGCATACGCTTTTATTTTTTGTTCACTGTGCCGAATTTATACCAGCTATACATAAGTGAACGTTTTTTCGGAATTTGTTGCGGCAAATTTGCGAATTTACAATTTGTTAATAATCTCGGAAACGAAGCTTCAAACTGCCTTCAAAAGCGCCGCGGTTTATTCCGCCGGTTTGACCGACGAAAGATTATAAAGGAAGATTATGATAACGGTGTGATATTTCGGCGCCAAAAAGCAGACCGCCCCGCAGGGCGGTCTGCCTTATGCTTCAGTAAAGCTCCTTTATTACGGCGAGGATTTCCTCCTCCGAGGCGCCGAGGCTCTTGCAAAAGGCGGTTCCGTCAGAAAGCCGCTCCTTCATAAGCGCGCGGCGCTTTTTTGAAAGCTCCGCAGGGGAAAGCTCCGCCGCAAAGCTGCCGCGCCCCACGGCGGTGACTATAAAGCCGTCCCGCTCAAGCTCCTCCCAAGCGCGCTTGACGGAAATAACGCTCACCCGAAGCTCCTCCGCCGCCGTTCGTATGGGCGGCAGCGCTTCGCCGGGGGCAATATCTCCGGTTATGACGGCGCGGGAAATACCGTCGTAGATTTGGCGGTAGAGAGGCGTTCCCGCCGAATCCTTTACGGATAAATTCATAGGTCAACCCTTTCAAACCGCTTTGCGGAAATTTTGTATGCAAGGAAAGTAAGCACCGCATAGATTATAATACCTGCCGCCAAAATAGGCAAGTGCTCCGGAAAAATTCCCGCCCGGTCAAGGAACTCGCTCACCGGGGAGGGATAATACTGCGCAGCCGTTTCCGCCGCGGCTATGTAGGCGAATATGAAAATCGCGGAAAAAAGCGTGGGACGGAAAAGCTTGCGGGCTGTGCGGTAAAATTCCGGAATGAAAATCATGTTAAAGCCGCCCAGCATAATGAGCGCAAGGCCGTAAAACGCAAGGTTCGGCTCAATGCCCGCGGCGTTGCCGCCGTTTGGGTTGACTTTAGCTGAAATCACCGCGAAGGGAACGGAAATAAGCACGGAGGCAAGCTCGAACAAAATAACCGTCGCAAAGCGCCCCTTTACAACGTCGGTTTTCTTTATGGGCAGGGCTGCGGTGTAAAAAATATCGTTCTGCTCCCGCCCGATTAGGAAGGTGAAGTAAATCGCAAGGCAGGTGTACATAAAAACAACGTAATAGGGGTAGTTCGGCGCAAGCATCAAAAGCGGCATCGCCAAAAATATACACATCGTGGGGTGAATCGCAAGGCGCAGCTCCTTATATAACAGATTTTTCATCTTCCTCGCCCCTTTCTATGTGAAGCATAATTTCCTCAAGGCTTATGGGGGCGGTCTCTTCGGGGAAAAGCTCCGCGTCCTCGGCTTTTATCATACCCTCGAAGCCGAATTTGTGCTCCCGCAGACCGATAATTTTCTCCCGCTGCTCCGGCAGAAGCTCCCCGCCGGAAACCGCAAGGTATTCGCCGCGAAAGCTTTCTATATCCGCGCTTCGAAGGATTTTGCCGTCTTTAATATATGTGATATAATCCGCACATTTTTCAAGGTCGGTGATAATATGTGTGGAAAAGAGTATGCTGTGAGCGCCGTCCTTCACCGTATCCCGGAATATCTCTATAAGCTCGTCCCGGGAAACCGGGTCAAGCCCGCTGGTGGGTTCGTCCAGAATAAGCAGCCGGGCGTGGTGGGAAAGAGCCAGCGCCAGAGAGAATTTTACCTTCATTCCGGCGGAAAGCTCCTTTATGCGTTTGCCTTTGTCAAGCCCGAAGCGCTTGAAGTATTTTTCGAAGGCGGCTTCGTCCCAGTTTTTATAGAAGCGGCGGGTGACGTCTGCGACGGCGGAAAGCTTTTTGTCCGGGTAGCACGGAACGTCCCCCATAACAAGCCCGATTTCCTGCTTGCAGTAAATCTCGTCTGCGAAAAAATCCCTGCCGAACATGGAAACCTCGCCGCAGTCGGGGCTTACAAGGCCTAGCATGGATTTGAGCGCGGTGGTCTTGCCCGCGCCGTTCCTACCGATGAAGCCCATTATATAGCCCTCCTCAAGGTCGAAAGAAACCTCGTGGAGCTTAAATTTTTCATAGCTCTTTGAAAGCTTGCGAACGGAAAGCACAGTCAAAATATCACTTCCTTCAAGAGAAATATTGTATATACTCATTATACACAATATTCCGCCGCCGTCAATACGGTTCGGGTAAAAATTTTTTCGCTTGTCTTGACGGAGAAGCTCTGCGGATTATAATTAAGATTAAGGCGAAATCTATTTTACGGAGGGAAGAACATGGCAAGTAAAGAAAACAGGTTCGTAAAAACCTATTCTCAAGGCGTTCTTGACGTTATGGAAATTTGGGTGGATAAAGAAACCGGCGTAAACTATCTTTTCCACTGGAACGGGAGCGCCGCCGGACTTACTCCCCTGCTCGATGCGGAGGGCAAGCCCGTGGTGAGCTATGACGCCGACGAAAAGTAAGCTTTGACAAATCCGGCGGAGCGGGATATAATTTAACCGTATTTCAGCTTTCCGAAAGGGGTTTTACTTATGCCGAGAGCCGATGAGGGGCTTGCTTTTTTGCTCAGATATGAAAATGTCGCATGGTACGAAAACGGTGAGGTGCGAATTCTCGACCGCAGGTGCTACCCGCACCCGGTAAGCTTTGTCACCTGCAAAACCTCCGCCGAGGTGGCGCAGGCGATAACCGATATGGTGACCCAAAGTGCGGGACCGTATCTTGCGGCGGGAATGGGTATGGTGCTCGCCGCCCACGAGGGGGCGGGCGGCAACGCCGCGGAGCAGCTCCGCCACATGCGTGAAGCCGCGGACATAATCGCAAACGCAAGACCCACCACCGCAAAGCGTATGAGTCAAATCACCACCGGCTGCCTTAATGCGGCTGTACGCGCCGCGGCGGCGAACCGCAATATAGAACAGGCGGTTTTTGACCATGTTATTGCCATTACCGACGCACGCTACCGTAAAATCGAACAGATAGCGAAATATCTTGTGGAAAAGTTCCCGGCGGAGGGAACGGTTATGACGCAGTGCTTTGCGGAAACGATTTTGGGCTTTATGTGCCTTGAATGCCGCCGTCAGAACAAAAATATCAAGTTCGTATGCCCGGAAACAAGACCGTATTTCCAAGGGGCGCGCCTTACGGCGAGCGTTCTGCACGATATGGGCTTTGATGTGACGGTTATCACCGACAATATGCCCGCATGGACCATGCACGAAAAGCATGTTGACGTTTTCACCTGCGCCGCAGACGCCATCACCATGGACGGCTGGGTGGTGAACAAGGTAGGCACGCTGCAAATTTCCCTTGCGGCGAAGTATTGGGGCATACCGGTTTATGTGACCGGCGCGCCGGACAAATGCCATGAGCATGCCGCAGAGGTAAAGATTGAGGAGAGGGATTCCCGCCAAGTGCTTGAAGCGCTGGGCAAGCCCACCGCCCCGGAGGGGGTTTGCGGCTTCTATCCCGCCTTCGACAAAACCCCGCCGGAGCTTATCACCGGAATAGTCACCGACCGCGGAGTGTATTCTCCGGATAAGCTTTGGGATTATTACGACGGCAACCGCGCCGGAGAATACGACGTGGTGGTATAAATTCAAACGAAAAGCCCCGCACTGTTTGCAGTGCGGGACTTTTGCTTATCTCTTTTTGTAAAGCACAAGCTCGGGATTTTTGCCGTTCTCCTCGTAGGTGCACACAAGCAGAAAATCCGTATTTGCGACTATTCCGAAGCGGCGGTCGCCGCCGTATTCACATTCAAGCTCGTTTCCGAGGTAGGTGGCGCCGTCGTCAAGGAGCTTCACGGACTCTCCGCTTGGCAGACGGTATGCAAGATTTATATATCCGCCCACAAGGGCGTTCAGTTTTTCCACATGGGGCAGCCCATCTATGTGCAAAGCGTTAAATTCGCTTATGAGCTGCCGCTTGTATTCCTCGAACTTTTCCTCGCCGCCGAGGTACTTATATTCTTTCCAGTAATCGAGCTTCGGCAGCATTTCCTCCATGTATTTGCGCGCCTGCTCCGGAGGAAATTCCTCGCTTGCCATGTTCCGAACGCAGACCTCTATTAAATCATCCATGTTATGATACATATATTCGCCGTTTGCATAGCACCATTTGCAGTATTCCTCGTTGAAAAGGCCGTCCGCCTCCCTGCCGATGTTTTCATCCTCAAGGGGCATACCGCAGCACTGGCAAATAAGCTGCCTCGGTGAACCGAGAAGCGTATTTATCGAAACATTAAAGAGCTTCGACAGGAGCTTCAGCGTTTCCGTGTTCGGGGTGGTCTCGCCGTTTTCCCAGCGGGAAACGGCCTGCCGGGTCACAAAGACCTTTTCCGCAAGCTCGTCCTGGGACATACCGCTTTTCGTTCTCAGCTCAAAAATAATATCCTTTGTATTCATTAAATCACCGCCTTGATATTATTATAATTCGGGAACCGGAAAATGACAAGCAACCCGCTGTTGCTTCAGTCTGCGAAAAATAATTTTTTCGGGGAATTTGCGGCAAGGACGGCGAAATTCACTCCGGCAGGGGGATTTTTGGAGGTGGGAAAATCAAATTGCATTGTATTGCTGATTTGTGGCATCAAACTTGTTTTTCATGCGGTTAAAACCATCTTCGGAGTCTTTTATGGATTGAGAAAGCATATCGGTCATCATATGCTCTGCATTTTTTGCTCCGTTTCGGCGCGAAAATGCGCTGATATTTTAATAAAATTTGAACTTTCTGCAAAATCCGTCTTATTAACTTGCATTTTATATTGTTATCGGCTACAATTAGATGTAATTGTTTTGGCGGCAAAGCCGCCCATTGTAAAACAAGAAAGGACGTTTGTCAAAAATGGAACAGAATACAAGAAGAGTCGGCACCGTTTCCCGGGGAATTCGCTGCCCCATCATCCGTGAGGGAGACGACCTTGCCACCATTGTAACCGAAAGCGTACTTGAAGCCGCCGAATCCGAGGGCTTCTCTCTGCACAACCGCGATGTTATCTCCATCACCGAGTCCATCGCCGCCCGCGCACAGGGCAACTACGCTTCCGTAGACGCCATTGCAAAGGATGTAAAGAAAAAGCTCGGCGGCGGCACCGTCGGCGTTATTTTCCCCATTCTTTCCCGTAACCGCTTCGCCATTTGCCTGCGCGGAATTGCCTCCGGCGCAAAAAAAATCGTGCTTATGCTCAGCTATCCCTCCGACGAGGTGGGCAACAGCCTCGTAAGCCTCGACAAGGTCGACGAAGCCGGAGTTAACCCCTATTCCGATGTACTTACCCTTGAAAAATACCGCGAGCTTTTCGGCGAAAACCGCCACGAGTTCACCGGAATTGACTATGTTGAATATTACGGCAATCTTATCCGCGAATGCGGTGCAGAGGTTGAAATCATCTTTGCAAACAACCCGAAAGCAATACTTGACTACACCGACACCGTCCTTACCTGCGATATTCACACCCGTGCCCGCACCAAGCGTATTCTTAAAAACGCCGGTGCAAAAACCGTTCTCGGACTTGACGATATTCTCACCTCCTCCGTTGACGGCAGCGGCTACAACGAGAAATACGGTCTTCTCGGCTCCAATAAGTCCACCGAGAATAAAGTAAAGCTCTTCCCCCGCGACTGCCAAAGCCTCATTCTCGACGTTCAGCGCCGCATACTCGAAGCCACCGGCAAGCACGTGGAGGTCATGGTCTACGGCGACGGCGCCTTCAGGGACCCTCAGGGCAAGATTTGGGAGCTTGCCGACCCGGTTGTTTCCCCCTTCTTCACCGAAGGACTTGTGGGAACCCCCAACGAGCTGAAGCTCAAATACCTTGCGGACAACGACTTCTCCGACCTCTCCGGCGAGGAGCTTAAAGCCGCAATCTCCGAGAGCATCAAGGCGAAAAACGGCAGCCTTGTGGGCAACATGGCGTCTCAGGGAACCACTCCCCGCCAGCTCACCGACCTCATCGGCTCCCTCTCCGACCTCACCAGCGGCTCCGGCGACAAGGGTACTCCCGTGGTTCTCATTCAGGGCTACTTTGATAACTACACCGACTGATTTACGAATTATATCTGCACGAAAAAAGTCAAGGCGGCAAGCGCCTTGACTTTTTCTTTTTTATATAGCCCGCCCGCTTCGGCGGCAGAAATATTCTTCGCTTCGCATAGCGGAAAACTCGTGCAGGCTTCACCCGCTCCGGCGGAAAAACGCACCGCTGCCCTCACTCGGCGCGGCTCGACAGCCGCAAAAGCTGTTTTTGCAAGCCCGCTTCGCACAAAAAAAGTCAAGGCGGTAAGCCTTGACTTTTTCGGAAAGCTTATTCGGATTTATCCCAGTACGGGAAGTCCGTAAACACAAATTCGCCTGCGGCGTTTCGCTCCGCCGGAAGCTCCACATATTCGATATGCCTGTCCGGAGGTCTCTTCACCGCCATGACCACGGTGAATTTGCCGCCGCCGTCGTTTCTGACATGATCCAGCAGGTAGCCGCCAGCGCCCTCGCCCTTCTTTTTCTTGCACGCCACATAGACGTCGTCCTTGTATTCGAGCAGGTCTTTTTTCTCAACGGCCTCGCTGATTATTTTGTCGGTGAACTCCTCGGAAAACGCCGTCAAAAGCTCCTTTTGAACCCCATCAATATCGTTTATATACATATAACGGGGAAACATGGGCTTGTACTGCCGTCCTTTTATCCTTGTGGGCTTCTCCGTGCCGTATTCGCCGCCGAAGTTAAGGAAAAGCCAAAGGCTCCGCGCGTCCTCCGCAAGCTGTCTTGCGTCATTCTCGTAGAGGGTCATGCCGTCCTCGGGAATAAGCTCATAGCCGTTTATGCCGCGAATACTTTCGATTACGGAAAGCTTATCCCTCTCGTAGGTTTTGCCGACGGCGCGAGCCTCCTCCGTCAGCTTGTCCGCATTTAGGTTTATATCGTCGTGATCCCTTGCGGTGATGAACATAGCACTGTCGCCGGACACCAAGCGGCCTACCTCCACCCTGCCGCTGTATTTGTCGGAGGTGTAGCCTTGACCCATATTGTCGATTATGAAGAACGTAACGGTGCCGCCGCCGATTTTATCCACCCTGAACGCCACAAGCCCCTCGGAAAATTCTGCGGTGACAACGCCCACCCAGCTTTCCGGAACGGTGATTTCGTATCTTCCCTCGACGAACCTCGTATCCGTCAGCTTCACCGTTGTTATTAAATCATCCACCGCTTGAGTGAATTTTCTGTAATTCGCAGGAAAATTATTCGTTCCCCCCGCTTCTATTTTCGTTCCGTCCGCCAAAACCGCAAAAAAGCTCACGGAGCTTCCGTCAAGAGCTCCCGGCGGGTTTGAGCCTTTGAAGCCCGCCCATTCGTTCACGCCGTATTTCCCCAGCAGAGCGCAAAGCTCCCTGTAAAGCTCCTCGCCGCCCTCCACCTCTCGCAGGATTGCGCGGGTTTCCTCATAGCCCGAAATTTCGTTGTTCCACATTTTGGTGCTTATATAGCACTCCATGTGAACTCCGTTTTCCGTTTTGTGAACCTCGGTTCCGCGAATTTCCGCGGACATACCCCTTTCCTCGAACATAAAGCTTTCAAATTCCATAGGCTCGCCTCCGTCGCTTTCGTCAATGTCATCCGGTCTTATGATGTTAATATAGCCGTCCCCGTCATAAAAATCGTCGATTTTTCCGCGCCTGCATGCGGAAAAAAACGGCAGGGAGGCGCAAACAAGCGTCAAGCAAATAATCACAGCAGTCATTTTCTTCATTTATATCACCTCTTTCCGTCGGTAAAATGCGGTTAAATCCTATAATTAGAATATTGCAATATTCATTTTTTGTCAAGTCTTTATTCCTGTGTAAATTCATAGAAATTTCCGCTTTTTCTGCGGAATTTTCTCCTTATAAGCGCAAAAGCGCCCTGAACATACCGTTCGGGGCGCTTTATTTCTTTATTCAAATATTCAAACGCTATTCAAAGACCAAAGCCGCTAATTACAGCTTGCAGTATTCCACTGCGGTGCGCGCCGCAAGGGTGGCATTGTTATACACAAGGCGGATGTTCGAAGCAAGGCTGTCGCCGCCGGTTATCTCCGCAACCCGGGCAAGCAGGAAGGGCGTGGTGGCCTTGCCGTGTATGCCCTGCTCCTTGCACTCGGCTATGGCTTTGTCAATGGCTCTGTCAATGACATCCTTGGGCATGGCGTACTCCTCCGGAATGGGGTTCGTAACAAGAATACCGCCGCTCAGCGCAAGGTCGTTGTGGGTTCTGAAGATTTTCGCAAGCTGCTCGGGGCTGTCTACCCGATAGTCCACCTCAAAGCCGGACCGGCGGGTGTAGAACGCAGGCAGCTCCTTTGTCTGATAGCCGAGAACCGGAACTCCCTTGGTTTCGAGGTACTCAAGGGTAAGTCCAAGGTCAAGAATGGATTTCGCTCCGGCGCAAACAACCATAACCGGGGTGTGGGCAAGCTCCTCCAAATCCGCTGAAATATCCATGGTGGTTTCCGCCCCTCTGTGAACGCCTCCTATGCCGCCTGTGGCGAAAATCTTGATTCCCGCCATGTGAGCAATCATCATGGTGGTGGTGACGGTGGTTGCGCCGTCCTCACCCTCCGCACAGAGAACGGAAAGGTCACGGCGGGAGGCCTTGTGAATGGCGGTTCCCTTTTTGCCGAAATATTCTATCTCCTCCGGGGTAAGTCCCGCCTTTAGGCGGCCTCCGATGATTGCGATGGTTGCGGGAACCGCGCCGTTTTCGCGGATAATCTTTTCAACATTCAAAGCGGTTTCAACGTTCTGCGGATAGGGCATACCGTGAGAAATAATGGTGGATTCCAGTGCAACAACGGGTCTGCCTTCCTTTACGGCCTGTGCCACTTCGGGGTTAACATCCAGATAGCTGTTAAGATTCATGATAAATCATCCTTTCACCTTATATAATAGCTGTTTTGATTTTGAATATGCTCAGCGCTGTTCCATACGCTTTTTCACGGCGGCGGCGCACAGCGCGGGGTTGATTGTTTCAGAAGATTCCATGGCTATGGAGCCTGCCGCAAGTCCGGCGAGAGCCGTGTGTTCAAGATCCATGCCCTCAAGATACGCCCATGTCAGCGCCGCCATAAAGGCGTCGCCGCAGCCGGTGGTATTGATTCTGTTGCCCTGAACAGGCGGCAGAACCACGCACTCCTCTCCCCTTGCGGCACAAACGCCGCTGCTGCCCATAGAAATAAACACCCGGTGAACGCCCATAGACAGCAGCTTTTTCGCGGCTTTCTTCGCATCCTCGGTGTTGTGGATTTCAACGCCGGTCAAAAGCGCCGCCTCAAGGGCGTTTGGCTTCAATGTGTGAATTTTGGGAAGAATGTCGCGGATTTTTTCAGCCTTCGCGGTGGAAACAGGGTCGACGAACAGCGGAACATTGCAGTTCTGCGCTAAAAATTCAAGCGACTCCTTCGGAGCGTTGGTGTCTGCCACCACCACCTGCGCGTTCTGCAAAAGGGGAAGCTGCGAAGCAAGGTACGCAGGGGTTATCCTCTCGCACACGGACATATCCGAAACCGCAAGCGCCATCTCCCCAAGGTTATCCGCAAGGTAAACATAGGTGGAGGTGGGCGCTTCGGAAGTGCGCAGCGCATGGCTTAAATCAATGCCCAGTTCGGAACAGGAAGCAGCCACCTGCGCACCGTAGGCGTCATCGCCATATGCCGTCAGCAGCCGAACATCGGTGCCGAGCAAGCTTAAATTGTGGGCTATGTTCCGTCCGACGCCGCCGAAGCTCATAGTCACTCTGCCGGGGTTGGAATCCGCAGCCACAAGAGGTTCAAACGAGCGCCCGCCTATGTCCACGTTCACGCCGCCCACGACCACTGCATAGCTTCCGGAGCGGAGCACATACCCCCGCCCCGCAATCAGTCCCTTTCGGGAGAGATTTGAGATGTGTACCGCCGCGCTGGAGCGCGTGATGCCGAGTGCGTCGGCTATCTGCTGTTGAGAGATGAGTGGATTCTTTTCGATAAGCTGCAATACCTGCCGTTCCCGCTGTGTCATAAGGGCAGCCTCCTGAACAATTATTTATTTTATAAGCATATGTTTATTATAAAAAGCTTCACCGCCCTTGTCAATAAGTAAGCATACATTTAGACGAAAAAGGCACGGATTTTTTTCCGTGCTCAAAAATTTCTCCGTGCTCAAAGCCGCTTTTGGAAAAGCGGCTCGCCGTTCAAAGCAAAAATCCCCCATTCGCAAAGCGAATGGGGGATTTTGTGTGGTGCGCTGTGGGGGACTCGAACCCTCGGCCTACTGATTCGTAGTCAGTCACTCTATCCAGCTGAGCTAACAACGCATAGCGACGACTTTTCGCCGCAAAATGTATGATACCACAAAGCTTGTGATATGTCAAGAAAAATCGTAAATATTTCTGAAAATTTCTCAGAAAAGGTTACGGCGGAACTTGTTCCAACGGCGCTTTGCAAAAAGCGTACCTATGGCGGCAAGAACCGTGAGCACGAGCCATCCGGTCATAACCAGTGTCCAGCCGGTGTTGTCCACCAAAACGCCGGTGACGGAACTTACCACCGCGGTGGTAAGGTAACATACAGCGTCCATGGTTCCGGTTATGGTGGAAACCTTGCCCGCCTTACTGAAGTACATGGGCAAAGTGCCGACGAGTATCATGTTCTGACCGAGGGAACAGGCGTAGGTCACCGCAAGTGCGATTATGGAAACCACGATGGAGAATCTGCCGAACAGTGCCAGCATGGCAAGGCAACCGGCGGAAATCACGAACAGAATGAACAGCGACGAAAGCTCGTCGCGGGTTTTCATCATAATTTTGTTGGTAACAATAGGTCCGAAGAATCCGAATATGGGCAAAAACGCGCCTGTGAGAATGGAAACCACCGAGCCCATATTGAACATATCCGTTATGAACGTGGGCACCCATGTGGACATACAGTCCTTGAGCACGCCCTGAACTCCGCCCACAAGGGCGAGAATTGTCAGTCCGGAAACACAGAGCAGCTGCCACATGTTCGTGGGGATTTCCTCGTGGGGAACTTCCTCGCCGTCGTCCTCGTGAACGGCGACAATGTTCTCCTCAATGCCGTTTTTGTCTGCGTCATGCTCAATTTTCGTGGTGACGATTATCCATGTTACCGCCGCAAGCAGCGTTGCGCTGCTGCCGCTGATAAACGCCGCCTTCCAGCCAAAGGCGTTTATCAGAAGAGCCGAAAGGATGTACGCCATAAGCGTTCCCCCCGCCATGGTGGTGGCAAGAGCCGTGCAGGCCTTCTGCCGGCGGGCGGTGCTCACCCGGTCGGAAACTATCTTGCAAATCGGCGCCCAGAGCAGGGACTGGGAAAGTCCGTTAAGGCTCCAGAGAATTATCATTACCCAAAGGGGCGGACCAAACGAAATGCCGAAATTCAGCAGCGACGAACAGGTAAGACCCGCAAAGACCAAATACCGCGGGTTGATGCGGTCGCCGAGCATTCCGCTTAGAAACTGACCGCAGCCGTAACAGATAAAAAAGCCCGTGGTAACGGCGCCCGCCTGGGATTTAAGCAGAATCCCGGAGGAGGTCATATCCGCCATGGAGGCGGAAAAATTAAGTCTTCCGATGTATGAAAAGCTGTATGCCATCCAGCACGCAGCAACAAAAAGAACCGTCGAACCGCTTGAAGCGATCTTTTTTTTCATAGAAAAGAGAAATCCGCCTTTCGTAAAATAAGTGCTAGTTACTATGATGTGACATTATAACATATTTCGCGGCGTTTGACAACTCAAAAAGCGCCGATTTATCAACATTTTTAACGAAAATTTATATGTGTTTTTTACACAAAATATGTAGATTGTCGATTTTTTAACCGATCGCAAGAAAATTTATATTTTGCTGCCGAAATTATTTTGATTTTATGCCGATTCGGAATATTTGTAATTTTTTTCTTGACAAAAAAGCAATTT
>USFO01000008.1 GCA_900553955.1 uncultured Oscillospiraceae bacterium | reverse complement strand
ATATCAAGTGAATATAAAGAAACAACAATTACAATAAACGCCCCAAAATTATCTGATGAAATACGAGATTTCATTAAATATATATCAGATATGGATTCAATATCAAATCAAATTGTTGCTAGTAATAATAATGAAATATATTTTATAAATCTAGAAAAAATAATATGTTTTTTTAGCAAAGACAAATATAACTATGCAAGAACTGTGGACGGAACATATAAAATTAAATATAAACTATATGAACTGGAAAAATTCCTTAAGCAAAAGAACTTTATAAGGATTTCAAACTCATGTATTATAAATACAAATCAAGTCAAATGTTTTGATACAAGTATACTTGGAACAATTTTGGTAAATTTGAAGGACAATACACAAGAAAAAGTTTCTAAAAGAAAAGTACCACAAATAATGAAGCTACTTAGAGAGAGGGGGAATTTAAAATGAAAAAATTCACTAAGCTCATGGCTCTGCTTCTCGCTCTGATCATGATGCTGAGCTTGGCTGCTTGCGCTCCGGCTTCTAATGATGATTCCCAGAACTCTGGTGATTCTAGTGATAGCTCCAGCGATGTAGCACCCACTGCTCCTAACCGTGCAATCCTTGGTAACACCACCGAGCTGAGCGGAGACTTCCGTTATCCGGGCTGGGGTGGTTCTTCCGCCGGCGCTGCCGACCAGGACATCTCTCGTCTTACCGTTGGTTATGGCACTATGGAAACCAATCAGGGCGGCGCTTATGTTTGGAGCCAGACCGCTGTTAAGGATCACACCGAAACCGAGAACGAAGATGGCACTGCCACCTACACTGTAACTCTTAACGAAGGACTTACCTTCTCTGATGGCACCCCCATCACTGCAGCTAACTACCTTGTAAGAGTTGTTGCTTTCTCTACTCCTGTTGCTATTTCTGCCGAGCTTCCCGGCACTCTTGGTCAGTCCTTTGTCGGCTTTGATGAGTTCAGCAAATACACCGGTGAAGAAAAAGAAGGCACTTCCAAAGTGTTCTCCGGCGTTCGTCTTATTGACGAGCACACCTTCTCTGTAACCGTATCTAGCGACTACTATCCTTACTACTTCGCATACACCTATGCTGCATTTGATCCGGACCCCATGGGTCTGTGGCTTCCTGAAGGCGTAGAGCTTAAGGATGATGGCGAAGGCTGCTACCTCTCTGACGAGTTCTATGCAAAGAACGAAGCAGGCGAGTACACCTCTGCTGCATACATTTCCGGCAACCGTTACGATGTTTCCAAGTATCCTTTCTCTGGTCCTTATACCATCACCAACTGGGATGAAGGCACCAAAGAATGCACCCTTACCATTAACCCTGAATTCAAGGGCAACTTCGAAGGCCAGAAACCTTCCGTCGAAACTATCGTTTACAGCAAAATCATTGAAGAGACTCAGCTTGAGCAGCTCAAAACCGGTGCTCTGGATGTTCTGTCCAACGTTACCGGCGGTGACGCTACCAAAGCAGCTCTTGAGGTTGTAGATAACGAAAAGTTCAAAGAGGTTCACTATCAGAGAGCCGGCTACGGCAAAATCGAATTCGACTGCGACTTTGGTCCTATTTCTTTCCCGGAAGTTCGTCAGGCTATTGCATACCTTCTGAACCGTGTTGAATTCTGCCAGGCATTTACCGGTGGTTACGGCGTTGTTGTTGACGGCCCTTACTCCCCCGACTTTGATATGTGGCAGGCTGTTAAGGATGACATCGATCTTATCGACTACTCCTATTCTCCCGACAACGCAAAGAAAGTTCTTGAAGATGGCGGCTGGATCTACAACTCTAAGGGCGAACCCTATGTAGAGGGTGCGACCGGTGTTGACGCAGTTCGTTATAAGAAGCTGACTGCCGAGGAAGCCAACGCAAAAGATATCTTCGGCAATGATGCAGGCAACAAGACCTATGCTTCTGTTGCTAACACCGATAACGTTGTTTACAAGACTGTTGAAGTTAACGGCGAGTACTACATGCCTCTGGCAATCAACTGGTTCGGTACCACTCCTAACACTGTTACCGACATGCTGAGCACCAACCTGGCTAACTCCTCTGACGTTGCTGCTGCCGGCATGGTAATCCGTGCAACCACAGGCGACTTCACCACTCTTACCGGCAACATCTACCGTGACTCCTCCATGGGTTACGCAGGCGTTCCTGTTTATGGTATGTACAACCTTGCGACCGGCTGGAACAACGCTGTTTATGACTATGCCTTCAACTGGTCTACTTCTTCTCAGTACGCCAGCTACTCCTCCAACAAAGTCATCGATCCTTATGATCTTGCATTCCCCTATGATCAGAAGGCTGACAAACTGACTTACGAAGAGGCTGTTAAAGCTTCCGGCGACAAACTCGGTATGGATTACCTCTCCATGGCTATGGTTTACAATGCCACTACTGAAGACGAATACAACGAGTGGTGGGAGGCTTACATCGAGAGATGGAACGAGCTCATGCCCGACATTCCTTTGTACTCCAACTATTACTATGATGTTTACAATGCAAACATTGAGAACTTCGAGACCTCTCCGTTCTTCGGACCTGCTAATGCAATTCTCTATGCTAACATTAAGGGCTATGCCGCTAACTAATTGATTAGTTAATTCTCATAGGGTTTAGAATTGGGCAGCCTTATAAAGGCTGCCCAATTTGAAAATTAGCCTATAACGCCAAGAAAACCGGTTGTCGGCTTTCATCAGAATTTTGCTGCAAACAAAAAGACTCTGATGAAAACCGATAACCACCGCCTTATTAAAAACGGCAGCTGCATTTATCGTGATGCACCTTACATCCGTAGACTGCAAGCGTGCCTTTTTTTATTTCAAAGCATATCTTCGGTATTTGTCTGTAGGATTTACAGTAAGAAAGCGCGCAATTTGCTCTTTAAATTATGTAATAAGGGCTTGCTGCCGAAAACTTTGCAATATTTTACGCAAAAAAATGCATTTTGCTGCATAGATACCATTTTCTACACTTGATTTGTTTGCGATTTTGGGGTAGAATATATTAAATATGATAGACGGCAAGTTCCTGCCTTGGGAAATATTTTGCTCTGTCGTCTAAAGAAAGGGAGTATTCCATGGGAAAATACATTCTTAAGCGACTGGGCTATATGGTTGTTGTCGCGCTGATTCTCTCCCTTCTGATGTTCCTTGTATACACCATGATTCCTTACGACCGTGCGGTTGTAGAGATCGATGCATATAAGGCAAGTCTGAAGAACAATCCTAATGCCGCCGAGCTTTATGAGCAGAAGTTGGCAGAAAAGCGCCACGAGCTTGGCACGGACCAAAACGTTCTTGTGCGCTACCTTGGCTGGGTAGGTGCTGTGCCTATCAACGGCAAGTATCAGGGACTTCTTGAAGGAGATTTCGGTTATAGCTATACTTATGACCGCCCGGCAATTGAGGTTCTTAAAACCCCGATGAAGAACACTGTCTTTATCAATATTTTTGCGACCATTTTGGGTCTTGGCATTACTATTCCTCTTGGTATTTTCTGTGCGGTGCATAGGGGAAGTAAGCGAGATACGGCGGTGCAGGTTGCCACAATAGTGGGATACTCCATACCGGTGTTTATTACGGCAATTGTGTTTATATGGCTGTTCGCCATTATTTTGGGGTGGTTCCCGGTTTCGGGAATGAAAACGCCGGGATCAAACTATACCGGAATGAAGAAAATTTTAGATGAACTGTATTATATGAGCCTTCCGCTTATTGTAATGACTTTTACATCCTTGGGCGGCATGACAAGATACGTTCGTGCTTCCATGAGCGAAGCACTGAGCCTTGACTGTATCCGTACTGCGAGAGCAAAAGGCCTTAAAGAAAAAACCGTTATTTATTCTCACGCTTTCAGAAACGCCTTGATTCCGATTATCACTCTTGTTATAGGTTGGTTCATCGGCATTTTTTCCGGTTCCGTTGTTGTTGAGAACATTTTCGGTTTGAACGGCGTAGGCAGACTTTATATCAACGCACTTAATGACAAGGATTTTGAGGTAGTTCTTCTGCTTCAGATGTTCTATGTTGCTATCTCTTTGATAGGCAACCTTGTAATCGACGTTGCTTACGGTATTGCTGACCCGCGTGTCAGAGTTAACAAGTAAGGAGGAGTATGAGATGAGCAAAGAGAATAATACATCCTCCAATGGTTTTGCACCTTTCCGTTGGCTTAAGAGAATGTTCTTTGGTGCATCCAAGGAGTTAACTGTGGCTGACGAGCGCTTTGACAGCCCCGGAAAGCTTGCAGTAAAACGTTTCTTCCGCAATCCGCTCGCCTGCATTGCATTGGCAGTGCTGATTGGCATGTTCCTGTTCGTGTTTATCGGACCGATTTTCGCTCCGGTTGACCTGACTGAAACCGGCAGTGAAATGCTTCATGTTAACGTAAAGCCCACCATGAGCCTTATGAAGCTGCCCCAAGATATGAAGGATGGCGCTGTGGATATTTCCTCCAGAGGTACTTTCACCATCGGTGTGAGCACCGACGGTCATATACACAGCTGGGGCTATTATACCCCCACTAAGGATCCTCGTCTTAACCCGATGAATGTTCCGGATGAGGTTCAGGAGGCTGATATTATCCATGTCGCAGCCGGTACTGACCACTGCGTGGCCATTTCTTCTGACGGTCATGTTTACGCATGGGGCGCATTCGATAACGGTCAGTATGGCTGGGATGGGTCCATGATTGCTTCCGCCAGAAAGCAGCCGGAGGAGCTGATGGGGGACAACACCATCGATGCTTCTCAGGTTAAACAGCTTGCCTGCGGCAACCAGGTTACTGCGATTCTTATGGAGGATGGTACTATTTATGCATGGGGCAACGACAGCCTTAACGCAACCAACCTTTCTTCCATTATTAAATACAGCAAAAACGAGCACAAAATCGTAAAGCTTGTTTTCACCAACGATGGTCTTTACGGTATAGACGAAGTTGGTAATTTTGTGCCGGGAAAGAGCACCAAATTCCAAACCGCTATTGTTAAAGACGAAAACGGCAATAACAATACCGTAAATATTGAAGAGTACCTCAGCAACCGCAAGGTTGTTGATATTGCCGCCACCGGCGGCGCCATCGCTCTTGTTACCGATGACGGCGAAATGCTTGTTGCCGGCATGAAGGGTGATATTCCGACTGTTCCGGAAGGCGACACCATCAAACACGTTTCCGGCGGCACCCGCCACTTCACTCTTGTTACCGAAAAGGGCAGAGTTTATGCTTGGGGTCAGAACTATCGCAACCAGTGCAACATTCCTGACAATCTTCAGGAAGAGGGTGCAGTTGACACTGTATTCTCCAGCGGTTTTCAGAACTACGCTTATAAAGATGGCGAGTTTGTAGGTTCTTGGGGACTTAAAGGTTACGCATTCGGTACCGATGATATGGGTCGTGACGTATTTAACCGTCTTATGAACGGCGGTAAAATGACTATGACAATCGGTGCCGTGGCCGTTATCGTTTCCACAATAATCGGTATTATTGTAGGATGCATTTCCGGTTACTTTGGCGGCTGGGTAGATATGTTCCTTATGCGTGTTACCGAAATTGTGGGCGCTATCCCATTCCTGCCGTTTGCGCTATGTCTTTCTGCAATACTTCAGGCTTCGGATCTTCACGAAAACACGAGAATTTTTATAATCATGTTGATTCTCGGTGTGCTCAGTTGGACCGGTCTTGCAAAACTAATCAGAGGTCAGATTCTTGCAGAAAGAGAAAAGGAATTCGTTACCGCAGCCCGTGCGATGGGCGTAAAAGAGAAGAGAATTGCATTTAAGCACATTCTGCCTAACGTAATTTCCGTTATCCTTGTTTCCGTTACTTTGGACTTTGCAGGATGTATGCTTACAGAATCCAGCCTGTCTTACCTCGGATTCGGCGTTCAGCTTCCTCGTCCGACTTGGGGCAATATGCTTGACGGTTCAAGAAGCGCACTTGTTATTCAGTCCTATTGGTGGCGCTGGGTATTCCCGGCACTCTTCCTATCCATCGTCGTAATCTGCATCAACATCATCGGCGATACTTTACGGGATGTACTTGATCCAAAATCGGAGGTGGATAAATAATGGCAGATATGAATAAACCTTTGCTGGAAGTCAAAAACCTTAAGACTTTCTTCAAAACCAGAAACGGCACCGTTAAAGCCGTAAACGATGTTTCATATTGCATCTATCCCGGAAAGACCCTCGGTATCGTTGGCGAATCCGGTTCCGGTAAGTCAGTATCCGCCATGAGTGTTCTGCGTCTGCTTGATGCAAACGGCTATATTGCCGGCGGCACCGTCACTTTTGACGGACAGGATCTTTCCAAGGTTTCTACCGAGCAGATGTATCACATCCGCGGAAACAGAATTTCTGTTATATTCCAGGAACCTATGACCAGCCTTAACCCTGTATTCAGCGTGCAGAAGCAGCTTTCTGAGCCTTTTATCATCCATCAGGGCATGAGTAAGAAAGAAGCGGCAAAAAAGTGCGTTGAGATGCTGAAAGCTGTTCAGATTCCTAATCCAGAGGCTGTTGCAAAGCAATATCCTCACCAGCTTTCCGGCGGTATGCGTCAGCGTGTTATGATTGCAATGGCTCTTGCCTGCAAACCTGACATTCTGATTGCAGATGAACCTACCACCGCTTTGGATGTAACCATTCAGGCACAGATACTCAGATTGATGAACGATCTTCAAAAAGAAAACGGTACTGCTATAATGTTCATCACTCACGATCTCGGTGTTATAAATGAAATGGCGGACGACGTAGTAGTTATGTACTGCGGTCAGGTTGTGGAGCAAGCTCCCGCACGCACCATTTTCACCGATTGCAAGCAGTCCCATCCTTATACCGAGGGACTTATGCATTCTATTCCGCAGCTTACCGGTGACAGAAAGAAACTGGATCCTATTCCCGGCGCTGTGCCGCATCCGCTTGATCTGCCGAAGGGCTGCAAATTTGCACCCAGATGCAAATATTGCACTCAGAAATGTATTGACGAGGAGCCTGAACTGATGCAAGTGGGCGAAGATCAGTATGTACGCTGCTTCTATCCCGATAAAGAAGAAAGGAGATCTGAGGAGCATGGAAAAATTACTGTCAATTACTAATCTGAAAAAGTATTTCCCTGTGGCCAAGTCTTCTACCTTCGCCAAACAGATGTATGTTCGCGCTAATGACGATATCTCCATAGATATTTACAAGGGCGAAACTCTCGGTCTTGTTGGTGAGTCCGGCTGCGGTAAATCTACTTTCGGCAGAGTGCTTCTTCAGCTTTACGAACAGACTGCCGGCAGCACCATGTACTATGGCCGTACTCTTGATGCAGTAGCACCTGACTATGTGCTGGATACTATTAAAAATGCAAACAGCTATATAGCAAAGTATCATAAGGCTGCACAGCATGCCGAAGAAATGGCAAAAAAGTGCGACGAGCTCGGTGATAATGCTTCTTTCTTTGATATTCAGGATAAGAACCTTGCCGCTTGCGATGCAAAAACAGCTCTTGACTATGCAGTAAAGATCCTTGGCGGATTTATGGTTCGCGACACTGCTAAAGGTGCAGAGTTGCTTGAAAATCGCTATCGTCATGCTTTTAAGGCTGCTGAAATTGCAACTAAAATAGAGAAACTGAACACTGAAATTGAAGCGGAAGAAGGCGTTGCCGAGGATGAACCTGAAAAGGCTGCTTCCGCACAGGAGAAAATCGGCAAGCTGAAGGGCAAAATTGCGGCGCTCGAAAATGAATACAAGACCGCAAAAGAAGCAACCGCAAAGGCCGAAGAAGCTCTTGCCGAAGCTAAAAAAACATATGCTGATGATGAAGAGTTTCAGCAATACGAAGCAATGCTTGACGACGGCGTGGATCTTAAGCGCCTGAAATATAAGGAAATGCGTCTGCTGAGAAAAGACCTTCAGATCATTTTCCAGGATCCGTATTCTTCCCTTAACCCCAGAATGACCGTTGGCCAGATTATAGAGGAAGGGTTGGTAACTCACCATTACTTCAAGCGTAATTCCAAGAACATGAAGCCCTATGTCTTTGAAACCATGAATAAGTGCGGTTTACAGAACTATATGTATAACCGCTATCCGCACCAGTTCTCCGGTGGTCAACGTCAGCGTATCTGTATCGCGCGTTCTTTGGCAGTAAAGCCTAAGTTCGTTGTCTGTGATGAGTGCGTATCTGCACTTGACGTGTCAATTCAGTCTCAGATTATCAACCTGCTTCAGGAATTGAAGGAGAAGGACGGACTCACATATCTGTTCATTTCTCACAACCTTTCCGTTGTTCGCTATATTTCCGACCGAATCGGCGTTATGTACCTCGGAAACTTGGTTGAAGTTGCCGAAACTGACGAGATCTTTGCGGATCCGCGTCATCCCTATACTGTGGCACTTCTCTCTTCCATTCCTACCACCGATCCTGATAGTCTGACTAAGGAAAGAATCATCCTTGAAGGAAATATTCCGAGCCCGATTAAGCCTCCGTCCGGATGCAAATTCCACACCAGATGCTATATGGCTTGTGATATATGCAAAAGAGTTCCTCCGGAGCTGAGAGAAATCAAGCCCGGCCACTTTGTTGCTTGCCACTTTGCGGAACGTAAGATTGACGAAAACGGAAATTATCTTTTCGATGTTTCCAAAGTTGAGACTAAATCTTTCCAAGAAGAAAGCGAGCAAAAGTGAAAAAATTCCCCTTCATAGAATGTCCGAGAGTGTTCAAACGGCTTCATGAACCGATTGAGGAGATTGAACAGGAGCCGAACGAGAATGAAGAAAAGATAAAAGTTCCGTTTGGCGATCAGCTTGTAATGATGGGAACGGCGTTCATTGTGATTGTCATTCCCTGCGTACTTGTGCTTTTGGCACTGTCGTTTTTGAGCATGTGGATATTTGGTTTGATTTAATAACAAAAAATCCGTTCTGCGAACACAGAACGGATTTTTTATAAATATGTCGTAAAGAAAATGCTTCCGCATATTGCGGAAGCATTTTATGCATTTATCCAAGGGCAACATCAAGAATCATCATAACAACAAAGCCGATGGCGGTTGTAATTGTTCCGGTATTGCTGTGTTCGCCTGCTTGAGCTTCGGGAACGAGTTCTTCCACGACTACATAAATCATTGCGCCGGCGGCAAAGGCGAGCAGATAGGGCAGAAGTGCGGTCACTTTTGCGGCAAAAAGCATGGTAAAGAATCCGGCGATAGGTTCAACAACGCCGGAAATTGTGCCAAGCAAAAATGCTTTTCCCTTTCCCATGCCCTCGCTGCGAAGGGGCATGGAGACGATGGCACCCTCGGGGAAATTCTGAAGAGCAATTCCTATTGCGAGCGCAAGAGCCGCAGTAGCGCTGATACCGGCATCTTTTGAAGCGGAACCTGCCAGTGCAACGCCGGTTGTCATGCCTTCCGGAATATTGTGCAGCATAACGGCAAAAAGCATCATTGTGCATTTTGGCAGTTTCGACGGCAAGCCTTCGGGCTTATTGCTTCCAAGATGAAGGTGGGGAATAAGCTCGTCAAGTAAAAGTAAAAATCCAATTCCGCAAAGGAATCCGACAGCAGCGGGAAGCCATGAAATTATTCCCTGAGTTTCTGCCATGTTTATTGACGGAATAAGCAGCGACCAAACAGAAGCTGCAATCATAACCCCGGCGGCAAAGCCAAGCA
Source organism: uncultured Oscillospiraceae bacterium (assembly GCA_900553955.1). GTDB lineage: Bacteria > Bacillota > Clostridia > Oscillospirales > Ruminococcaceae > UMGS1668. The sequence continues at coordinate 19,080 of USFO01000008.1, read as the reverse complement.
GAGATTTTTCGGTTTTGGGTGATATTTTGTCTTTTAACAGGAATACCATTGCAGAGCCGAGAGAAGTTCCGACTAAAGGAATGAACAGTGTTATAAAAGTTGTCATTATATCCTCCGATGCGTCAAAAAGCGACAAAAAAGTTTTACTAATCTAACATTATATCACTGGTGCGGCACAAAAACAATTAAATTTGTATATAAAAAGGTACAGGCAAAAAATTTCTGTGATTTACATATATTTTAGTATTCGTATGGAGGTTTTTTATGGATTATTTATTTTTGCTTGGTGTACTTTCCGGGATAGTTATTTTTGCGCTGCACGTTACGGCGGCAAGCTCGTTTCCGCAGCCGCTTTCTGCGAAAGAGGAACGCGAATGTTTTGAAAAAATGACAGCTGGGGATAAGACAGCCCGTGCAAAGCTTATCGAGCACAATTTGCGCCTTGTTGCGCATATAATTAAAAAATACTACGGAAATTCGGCGGAGCAGGACGACCTTATTTCCATCGGGTCGATTGGACTTATAAAGGCAGTTTCGACATTTGATTATGAAAAAGGTGCGCGCTTTGCGACATATGCTTCGCGCTGTATAGAAAATGAGATACTGATGTACTTCCGCAACAAGAAAAAATATGCTCAGGATGTTTCGTTTACCGAACCGATTGACTCTGATAAGGACGGAAATACGCTTTCGCTCATAGACATTATGGCAGACGAACGATCCGTGGCGGAGGACATTGAGGATAAGCTTCGTGACGAGCGGCTCTATAAAGTAATAGGTGACACTCTTTCTTTAAGGGAAAAAGAAATAATTTATCTACGCTATGGGCTTGATGGCCGGCGGTCTTACACTCAGAGGGAAGTGGCAAAGCACCTTGGCATATCACGTTCGTATGTGAGCAGAATTGAGAAAAAGGCGCTTGAGACGCTGCGGGAGCATATGGAGGCTTATGAAGGGTAAAAAACGGCTTGATATTGCGAAGGAGCTTGAAATTCCGAGGGGGATTGCGGGCGGGTATTTTATAGAACTCCGTGCCGGAAAGGAAGCTGTGCTCAACGGAAAGTGCGATGTGCTAACGCTCGACGACTCTGTGCTCAAAGTGAAATGTGATGAGCATCTGATAACATTTTGCGGAGATGGCTTGAGCATAGATTCATACACTGCGGACGAAATAAGCATAAGCGGCAACATCTGCGCGGTGGAACTTGATTGAGGAGGAGCAAAATGCTTATATTAAGAGCAATTAGAAAAGTTCCGAGTTGTGTCGACTTTCGTGCAGAGGGAGTTTTTTGCGAAAAACTGCTTACCGAAGCGATGAAAAACGGCTTGGGCATTAGCTTTCCGCGGAAAAGCGGATACACAATGCGCGGAACGGTTCAGGCAGCGAAATACAGAAGCCTTTGCAAAATTGCCCGACGGCTTGGGCTTAAAATGCGTATTGAAAAGAAGCACGGGATTTATTTTACGCTGAAAAGGCACCGAGATAAAATCGGGTTTGCCGCCGGGGCAATTTTTGCGGCGGCGGTGGGGCTGTTCCTAAATCTTTTTGTGTGGGAGATAAATATAAGCGGGAACAAGGCGGTTTCGAGCGAAGAAATTATGGCGACTCTTGCAAATTCGGGGCTTAAAACCGGCACGCTGCGCACAGCACATGACGCGCGCAAAATTGAGTGGAACATTATGAACGACAACAAGGAAATCGCATGGGCAACGGTTAATATTCAGGGCTGCTGCGTAAATGTTGTCGTTTCTGAAACGCGCCGAGAAGCCGAGATGAAGTACGATGACGACAAGCCGGTGAACATAATCGCGGCAAAATACGGCGTAATAAGAAAAATGGATGTTTTTGACGGACAAGGCGTTGTAAAAGTAGGGGACGCTGTTATGAAAGGTGACCTTTTGGTGAGTGCGACATTTGAGGATAGGCACGGCAAGCTTACGCTAAAGCACTCCCGCGCGCGGGTGATGGCGGAAACGGACTATGAAATCACGGTGGAGTTCCCGCTGGAACAGATTATTGAAACTACCGGCGGCGCTAAAAAGTCGGTAAAAGGAATTGAAATTATGGGTCTTAGCATACCGCTTGGCAGCAGCCGCGGATGCGAGGAGTTTCCGGCAGAAAAAGAGGAGAAAGAACTGTATTTCCTATGGATAAGGCTTCCTGTAAAGGAGATTAGTACTAAATACTATGCTGTAAAGCGAAATACCATTACATACACGGCAGAGCAGGCAAAATGCGGTGCTTTTCAGCTTTTGGAGCAGAAAGAAGCCGAAGAAATGAGCAATATGGAAATAATTTTGCGCAAAACCGAAGAAAAAATCGCAAACGGCAAATATATCATCAGGGCAAGCTATGACTGCATTATGGATATTGCCGAGGAGCAGGATATTCTCTCCGACGTTCCGTGGGAGAACACCGACGACATAAGCTGAAGCGGCTTTTAGCGCGAATGAAAAAATTTTTGTTGTATAGTCGCCCCGAATATGATAAAATATAAATGCAAACATAACGAAAAAGGGGGCGTGCGTATTGACGGGAACGACAATGGTATTTGCGTGGCTTGCGCTGGCTGTGGTGCTCGGTATTATCGAAGCGGCAACGGTGGCGCTGGTCAGTATATGGTTTGCGATAGGAGCAGTGGCGGCTATGATACCCGCCGGGCTCAATGCACCGCTTTGGGCACAGATTTTGGTATTTGTGCTTGTTTCGGCGCTGTGCTTTGTGTTTACACGGCCGTTTTTCAAAAAGGTTATCAAAGTGAATAAACACCCCACCAATGCGGACGGCCTTGTGGGGCAGGACGGAGTGGCGACGGATGATATTGAAAATATCGAATGTCGCGGAAAGGTATTTATCTCCGGACTTACATGGAGCGCCCGCTCCGAAAACGGCGAGCTTATCCCAAAAGGAGCGGTCGTCATCGTAAAGAAAATTGAAGGCGTTACGCTGATTGTGGAGCGCAAAAGCTTTGAGGAGGTAAATTAAATGCCCGAACAAATCATAGGAATTTTTATAGGACTTCTTTTTGTGTTTATTCTGCTGCTCATTGCGGCGGCGAACATCAAAATCGTTCCCCAGGCAACGGTTTTTGTAATCGAACGACTCGGAACTTATTACGCAACCTGGGAAACGGGTTTGCACTTTAAGGTTCCGTTCTTCGACAGAATTGCAAAGAAGGTTTCCATAAAGGAACAGGTGGTCGACTTCAAGCCGCAGCCGGTTATCACAAAGGATAACGTAACCATGCAGATAGATACGGTCGTTTTCTATCAGATAACCGACGCCAAGCTTTTCACCTACGGTGTGGAGCGCCCGCTTTCCGCTATCGAAAACCTGACCGCAACCACCCTTCGTAACATCATAGGCGAACTGGAGCTTGACAGCACCTTAACGAGCCGCGATGTTATCAATGTGAAAATTACCTCAATCCTCGATACCGCAACGGATAAATGGGGCATTAAGGTGAACCGCGTTGAGCTTAAAAACATCATTCCGCCGCGTGAAATTCAGGACGCCATGGAAAAGCAGATGAAAGCGGAGCGCGAGCGCCGCGAAACCCTGCTTCGTGCGGAAGGCGAAAAGAAGAGCCAAATTCTTATTGCGGAGGGCGAAAAGGAATCCGCAATTCTGCGTGCGGAGGCCGTTAAGGAAGCCAAAATCCGCGAAGCGCAGGGCGAGGCAGAGGCCATTCTTGCGGTGCAGAAGGCTCTTGCGGACTCCATTGAGCTGCTCAATAAGGCGAATCCCTCCGAGGCGGTGCTCAAGCTGAAAAGTTACGAGGCTTTTCAGAAGGCCGCCGACGGAAAGGCCACCAAAATTATTATTCCGAGCGAAATTCAGTCCCTCTCAAGCCTTGTGACTTCCGTAAAGGAAGTGGCAACGGAGCCTGCCGCAGAATAATTCGTAAAACAAAAAAACAATTACACAGGGGCGCCTTTGGCTGAGACGGCGTTTGCCGAACCCTTTGACCTGATCCGGACAATACCGGCGTAGGGAGTGTCGCATGACGGTTTATTCTTGTCGTGGCATTTTCCCGTGCCACGACAATTTTTTATTTTAACGGAGGAAGAATAAAATGGAAAACAGAAACGAAACATTGAAGAAGATAGTGCTGAGCGCCATAATGATAGCAATCGGAACGGTTTTGAGCCTCGATATCTTCAAATTCGGCGGACTTTGGCTGTTCGGCGGCGGAGTTACCTTTTGCTCCATGCTGCCCCTTGTTATAGTTTCCTACATATACGGCTGTCGCTGGGGCGCGTTCACCGCGTTTGCATACAGCCTTATTCAGCTTGTGCAGGGCGTAGACAATGTTCAGTACGCGACTTCCGTTCCCATGGCGATAGCGATTATCCTGCTTGACTACATTATCGCATACACCGTAATCGGCTTTGCGGGAATGTTCAGGAATGTAATCAAAAATCAGCCCGTCGCTTTGGCTGCGGGAATTTGGGTGACATTCTTTGTCCGCTTTGCCTGCCACTTCATCACCGGATGGGTGATATGGGACGCTCTTTGGCCGAACGACCTCGGAATGATAGCACCGGTATATTCGCTTTATTACAACGGCTCCTATATGCTTCCGGAGGCGATAATCACCTCCGTTGTGGCGGTAATTCTTATGAAAGCGGTACCGAACATCTTTACCGGAAAAATTAAATAATTCTTAATGAAAAAATATGGAGCGCAGGAATATGCGCTCCATATTTTTTCTTGAACTATTCTGTATATTATGATAAAATAAAATATATATAACTCGGGGGCGGAGGTGTTTTTGTGGCGGAGCTTTCCCCGATGATGAAACAATATTTTGATGTAAAAAGCAGGAATAAGGACGCTATACTTTTCTTCCGTTTGGGCGACTTCTATGAAATGTTCTACGACGATGCAAAAACAGCGTCAAAGGAGCTTGAGCTTACGCTCACGGGCAAGGAATGCGGCCAGGAGGAGCGAGCTCCCATGTGCGGCGTTCCATACCACAGCTATGAATCCTATGTTGCGCGCCTTATAAAAAAAGGCTACAAGGTCGCAATCTGCGAGCAGATGGAGGATCCGGCAACCGCAAAGGGACTTGTAAAGCGTGACATCGTGCGTGTAATAACTCCGGGCACGGTGGTGGAAAATTCCATGCTTGAGGAAAGCGCCAACAACTATATTTGCAGCCTTTATGTTGACGAAAATTCATTTGGAATTTGCTTTTGCGATGTAACCACCGGCGAACTTAAATGCACCGGAGGCGAGAATGAAAAGAACGCCGAAACCCGCATTATCGAGGAAATAAGCAGATATAATCCCAGTGAAATTCTTTTTAACGACGAATTTCTCGATTACAAAACAGCCTGCGCTTTTATAAAGGAGCGCATTGACTGCATGGGCGAGCAGATAGACTCTGCGGAATACGAAAAGCCCCTTGTTGAGAAGATTATACACGACCATTTTGACAATAAAAGCCCCAAGGAGCTGGGCTTTGCGCTTTTGGCGGAGGAACGCTGCGTTTCCGCGCTGCTTCGCTACATTTATGCAACGCAGAAAAACGGCGCCACCCGAATTTCAAATGTTCAGTTCTATTCGGACGGCGCATTTATGAAGCTTGATTTATCTGCGCGCCGCAATTTGGAGCTTACGGAAACAATGAGGGGCAGGGAAAAGCGCGGAACGCTGCTTTGGGTGCTGGACAAAACCAACACCTCCATGGGACGGCGGCTTTTGCGGGCGTATATCGACCGTCCGCTGCTGGATCCCGTAAAGATTGATAAACGCCTGTATGCCGTTGAAGCACTGCTGAACGACCCCATGCTCTCCGGAGATATTGCGGCGGAGCTTTCCGGCATACATGACCTTGAGCGGATGATGACCCGCATTATTTTCGGGAACGCAAGCCCCAGGGAATACAAAACTCTTGCGGCGAGCGCGGCGCATTTGCCGAAGCTTAAAAGTCTGCTCGGGGGAACGCAGTCGGCGCTGCTTTCGGATATTTGCGCGCGGATTGATACCCTTGACGACATAAAAGCGCTGATAGATTCCGCCATAAAGGAGGAGCCGCCCACGACGCTCAAGGACGGCGGCGTTATAAACACCGGGTACAATTCGGAGCTTGACGACCTGCGCGACCTTGCGGGCAATATAAAAGATAAAATAACCGCAATCGAGGCCACCGAAAAGGAACGCACCGGCATACCGAAGCTGAAAATTGGGTACAACCATGTTTTCGGATACTATATTGAGGTGTCGAAGTCATACCAGCACCTTGTTCCGCCGGAGTACATACGTAAGCAGACCCTTGCCAACGGTGAACGCTACATTACGCAGGAGCTGAAGGAGCTTGAAGAAAAGGTGCTCGGTGCTCACGATAAAATTCTAGTGCTCGAAGCGCGGCTCTTTGAGGAGGTGCGTGCTCAAATTGCGGCGCAGGTGAACAGAGTGCAGGCTGCGGCGGATGCGGTTGCGGCACTTGATGTGCTCAATTCCTTTGCGGAGGTTTCCGCAAGGAACAACTATTGCCGCCCCGTGGTGGATATGAGCGACACTATCGAAATTACCGAGGGTCGCCACCCAGTGGTGGAGCGTATGCTTCACGGCGGACCGTTTGTTCCGAACGACGTGCTGCTCGATAACCGCGAAAACCAGATTGCGGTTATCACCGGCCCGAACATGGCGGGCAAATCTACATATATGCGGCAGGTGGCGCTTATCACCGTAATGGCACAGATAGGCTGCTTCGTTCCGGCGAAAAGCGCGCATATAGGCATTGTTGACGGAGTTTATACCAGAGTGGGCGCTTCGGACGACCTTTCCGCCGGGCAGTCCACCTTTATGGTGGAGATGAGCGAGGTGGCGGATATTCTGAAAAACGCCACATCGAAAAGCCTGCTTATCCTCGACGAAATTGGCAGAGGAACAAGCACCTTTGACGGTATGAGCATCGCCCACGCGGTGCTCGAGCATATCGCAGACAAGAAAAAGCTGGGTGCTAAGACGCTTTTTGCTACACACTATCATGAGCTTACGGAGCTTGAAAGCGCATACCCCAACATTCGCAACTATAACATAGCCGTTAAAAAGCGCGGCGACGATATAATTTTCCTTCGCCGAATAATAAGCGGCGGCGCCGACGACAGCTACGGAATTGAGGTAGCGAAGCTTGCAGGAATCCCGAACGGCGTTGTAAAGCGCGCAAGGGAAATTCTTGCGGCGCTTGAGGAGGGCAAAGAGGTCGAAAAAATAGCAAGAATGCAGCAGCACGAGGATGTGGAGGGGCAGATAACCCTTTTTACGCAGCAGAGCGATGTGGAAAGAATTCTTCGCCAAACGGATGTGGAAACTCTGACCCCGATAGAGGCGCTGAATTTGCTGTATGAGCTTAAAGGCTATCTTAAAAGCTGACTGAAAGGAATAAAATGCCAAGAATAAATGTACTTGATAAACATGTTGCGGAGCTTATAGCCGCAGGAGAAGTGGTGGACAGACCCTGCTCCGTGGTGAAGGAGCTTGTGGAAAACGCTGTTGATGCAGGAGCGGATAATATAGCCGTTGAGATAAAAAACGGCGGAAATACGTTTATCCGCGTGACGGATAACGGCTGCGGAATTGAAAAAGAGGATATTCCCAAAGCATTTTTGCGCCACGCCACCAGCAAAATCGGCAAGGAAAGCGATTTGGAGAGAATTTGCACATTCGGCTTTCGCGGAGAGGCTCTGGCTTCCATAGCGGCGGTTTCCCACACGGAGATGCTCACGAGGGCGAAGGGCGCGGAGATAGGTTATCACTGCGAAGCAACCGACTGCGAAATCGGCGAGCCGATGGAAGCCGGCTGTCCGGAGGGCACAACCATTGTTGTGCGCGACCTTTTCTATAACACCCCGGCAAGGCAGAAATTCCTGAAAAAAGACGTTTCCGAAGCGAACGCCGTGGCGCAGATTATGGACAAGATTGCGCTTTCCTATCCGGAGGTGAAGTTCAGCTTTATCCGTGACGGTGAAACGAAGCTCTCCACCTACGGCAACGGCGATATGCTCACGGCAATTTCCTCCGTTTACGGCAGGGAATTTGCGGACAATATGCTTGAGGTGAACTATTCCTCCATGTCGAAGCCAGGCTTCGCCGTAAAGGGGTATATCACAAGGCCGAGCGCCACCAAAGCAAGCAGAATTTTTCAGAATTTTTTTATAAACAGAAGATTTGTAAAGACGCGCACGGCAATGGTCGCACTGGAGGAGGCGTTCAAAGGCTCCGCCATGGTGGGCAAATATCCGGGCTGCGTGCTCAACATAGAAATTCCGCCGGAAACCGTGGATGTAAACGTTCATCCGGCGAAGATGGAAGTGCGCTTTTCCAGCGAAAAAGAGGTCTTTGACCTCGTATATTACGGCGTAAAAACCGCCTTGAGCGCCAAGGATATGTCCGCAGTATTGGAGGAATCCAAAAGGGCGAACAAGGATTTTTGGAACAGAGTGGACGCTGGGGATAAAACCGTCCGCGAGCATTTTGAGGAGGTTGTTCAGCAAACAACGCTTCCCGCTCAGCCGGCATTTTCATTTGTCCGCGCGCCGTGGAACAGCGAAAAAGTCGATGTCAAATACGACGTTGTGGATTATACCGAAAACGAAATCCGTAATAACGACGGTCTGACGCCCTATAAAATCGACGGCGACATAACCCACACCGTGCAGTACAAAATCCGCAAGGCGGTGGACGAGGCCATTGAAACCGGAACGGAGCTTCCGAAGGAATACAAGGAAAGCGTCGATGTTATTAAAAAGGCGGGAATGCCCGCGCCGGAAATTCCACGGGATATTTCCGGCGACGATTTGCCCTTCGGCAGGCTCAAATATGTGGGGGAGCTTTTTAAGACATATATTTTGCTTGAATCCGAAGACGAAATTATTTTTATTGATAAGCACGCCGCCCATGAGAGAATACTCTATGAAAAACTCAAAGCCGGTGTGAAGGCTTTCGACTGCCAGTACCTCATTTCGCCCATAACCTGCAATCTCGGCGACGAGCAGTGCGAAGCTGCGGTTGAAAATGCCGCAGAGATGGAGAAATTCGGCTTTGTTGTGGAAGGCTTCGGCCGCGGAAGCATTATAACCCGCTCGCTGCCGTTCTGGGTAAAGCCGAAGGATGCGGAAAACATCATCGGCGAAATTGCGGATTCTTTGGCGGCATGCAAAAACGACGCAACTCCGTACAAGCTTGACCACCTTTATGCAAACATAGCCTGTCGGGCGGCAATAAAAGCGAACGATACAAATTCGGAATTTGAGCTTGAAAAAATCGTGAGCACGCTGCTCAACGACCCGAAAATAAAGTACTGCCCCCACGGCAGACCGGTTTCCGTGAGCCTTACGAAAAATAAACTCGAAAGAATGTTTGGAAGGCAGCAATGAGCATGGAAGAAAAAATACCCGTAATCGCAATAGTCGGACCCACCGCATCTGGAAAAACCGGACTTGCGGTGAGCGTGGCGGAGCGCTTTGGCGGAGAGGTAATCTCCGCGGACTCCATGCAGATTTATACGGAGCTTGAAATCGGCACGGCAAAGCCAACCGCAGAAGAAATGCGCGGTGTGCCGCACCACATGGTCGGCTTTTTGAGTATCGACAAGGATTATTCCGTCGCAAATTATGTTGCGGATGCCGCTCAAAAAATAAAGGAAGTGTACGAACGTGGAAAATTGCCGATTATATGCGGAGGAACGGGGCTTTATGTGGATTCTTTGCTTACTAACACTGAATTTTCCGAGATAAAAAGCGACCCGAAATTGCGCAAAGAACTAATCGCTTTTGCGAATGAGCACGGGAACGAAGCACTCCATGCACAGCTTGAGTACGAGGATCCGGAATCCGCTGCGGCAATTCACCCGAATAATCTCGGGCGTGTGGTGCGAGCACTGGAGGTGCTCAAAATCACAGGAATCCCCCTCAGTGAGCACAAAAAACGCTCGCATTCTGTGCCGTCTCCGTATAAAGTTTGCTATATCGGCACAGGATTTGAGGACAGGGAGAAGCTCTATCAAAGAATTGAGCACCGAATTGACGAGATGATGGAGGAGGGCGTGCTCGAGGAAGCACAGCTTCTTTTTGAGCACGGCGGCGTGAGCACGGCGGCGCAGGCAATCGGCTACAAGGAGTTTTACCCATACCTCCGTGGCGAAGAAACCCTTGAGGAAGCGGTGCTGAAGCTGAAGGCGGACACTCGCCATTATGCAAAGCGCCAGCTTACATGGTTTCACCGCAACGAAGAAATAAACTGGTTCTATAATGACTGCTTTGAAAGCAAAGAAACGCTTTATCAAGCGGCTTTTGATAAAATAAGCGGATTTTTGGAGGAACAATGAAAGGAAAAATGATAAAGCTGCTGGCAGCGGTTATGTCGGCATTCTTCATCTTCTATGCAGGATATCAGGCATACAGATTCTTTTATAACCCCTATCAAACCGAAATAACAACGGAGTATTCCGTGAGTGAAGCGCTCCACGTTCACGGGGTTGCCGTGCGCAGCGAAACGCTTATCGAGAGCGAATACGCCAGCGGAAGCGTCAGCTATGTTTATGAGGATGCCCAGCGCGTGCTCAAAAACAAAACCGTTGCGTACACCCACGCTTCCGCGGATACGGTGGACAAAATGATAAGAGCGGAGGAGCTTGAAAAGGAGATAAGCCTGCTTCAGGAAGCAAGCAGAGGTAATTCTCAGCTTTACGGAACCATGGAGTTTATCAACACCCAAATTGGTTCCGCAGTTGCGGATTATGCGGAGGCGCTTGACGGCAAAAACCTTTCCGCACTATCCTCCGCGAAGGAAAGCCTGCTGCTTGCCATCAACAAAAAGACCGTTATAACCGGTGAGGAGAACAAATTCGAGGACAGAATAGCCATTCTAAGCGCCGAATGCAGCGAGCTGAAAGATGAAATAGGAGCCGACGCCGCTGAAACGGTGGTAAGCCCCAAAACCGGATATTTCATTTCCGAGGTGGACGGCTTTGAGGGGCTGATAAACAAGGAAAATATGTTTGAAATGACTGCCGCTCAGCTTGAGGATATTATAGAAACCCAAGTGGTCACAGTTGAACCCGCCGTGGGCAAAATCGCCGACGACTACAAGTGGTACTATGTGATTTCTGTAAGCGACGAGGAAGCAAAAAGCTTTTACGAGGGCAGAAGCGTTGAGGTTAATTTTGACGGAATAAACGACAGCATAAAGTTCAAGGTTGACTCTGTGCTCAAAGACGAAACAAGTGAAAACACCATTGTTTTTTTGCTTTGCGAAAAATTCACTTCGGAAGTAGCGTCCCTCCGGCAGGTAAGCGCGGACATTGTGTTCAGCACCATAAGCGGACTTCGCGTTTCGCAAAGCGCCGTTCGTTTTGACAACGAGCAGAACATGGGTGTGTTCATCCTTGACCGCGGCGAAGTCAAGTTCAGAAAAATCGAGATAAGCTACGAGGGCAACGGCTACGTCATTGCAAAGTGGTACAGGGGCGAAACCGGAAATCTTCAGCTTTACGATGAAGTTTTTACGGCGGGAAGTGATCTTTATGTCGGAAAAGTTATTGACTGACGTGCAGCGTCGGTGGAATGAAATTTCTGCAAATATTTCTGCTGCGGCCGCCGCCGCTGATAGAAATCCGGGGGAAGTGACCCTTATGGCGGTGACGAAAACCGTTCTGCCGGAAAGGGTGAACGAGGCGATTGCGGCGGGTTGCCGCCTGCTTGGAGAAAACCGCGTTCAGGAGCTGCTTGAAAAATATGAGCATTACGACAAAAGGGCGAAAATTCACTTTATCGGCACGCTGCAAACCAACAAGGTCAAATACATAGTCGACAAGGTGGATATGATTGAGTCTGTGGATTCGGTTAAGCTCGCCCGGGAAATCGAAAAACGCTGTGCCGCAATCGGTAAAACAATGGAAATTCTGCTTGAGGTAAATATCGCCGGCGAGGAGAGCAAAAGCGGTTTTGATTATGATGAAATTCCGGCAGCAGTCGAAGAAATTGGAAAAATGAGCCACCTAAAACTGCGCGGATTTATGACAATCGGGCGTTTTGGAGCAGAAATTGAAGAAACAAGGGGATATTTTCAAAAAATGCGCGCTCTTCTTGTTGACATTGGCAGCGAAAAAATACATAATAAAGATATTAGTATATTGTCGATGGGTATGTCCGGCGATTACGAGGTTGCGGTTCAAGAGGGCGCGGCCATAGTGAGAGTGGGCAGGGGCCTTTTCGGTGAAAGAAAATCAGTTATGTAAATCGAAAGATTTTATAGGAGGAAATCACAAATGGCATTTATGGACAAAGTAAAAGGTATGCTTGGAATACCGGAAGACACTGATATGGATATGGACGAGGATGTTATCCAGGACGAAGAAACCGAGGAAACCGATGAGGAGAAACAATCAGATTCTCCCAAAACCTCTATTTTCGGAAAATCTTCTTCCTCTGACCTTAAGCAGAACAAGGTCGTAAATATTCACACTACCACTCAGCTTCAGGTTGTTCTTGTAAAGCCGGAGCGTTTTGATGATGCAAGACCAGTTGCGGATCACCTTAATTCCAAACACACCGTAGTGCTTAACCTTGAATCAACCAACAAGGAAGTTTCCAGAAGGCTTATTGACTTTCTTAGCGGCGTTGCTTATGCAAACAATGGCCAGATTAAGCGCGTTGCAAACAGCACCTACATAATCACTCCCTATAATGTCAACATTATGGGTGACCTGCTTGATGAGCTTGAAAACAGCGGCGTATTTTTTTGATAACGCCGAAAAATAAAACGGAGGTGAAAAACAGTGTTGACACCGAATGATATTTCAAACAAGCGCTTTGAAAAATCTCCCTTTGGCGGCTATAAGCCCGAAGAAGTCGACAGCTTCCTTTCAGAAATAGCCGTTTCTTACGAACGGCTTTACGAAGCAAAAGAAGCTGCCGAGGAAAAAATGGAGGTTCTTGCCGAAAAGCTTGAAGAATACCGCGCAAATGAGGACAGCCTTCGCACTGTTCTGCTTGGCGCGCAGAAGCTTGGCGATAACATAATCCGCGATTCCAAAGCGAAAGCCGAGGTTATTATTTCCGATGCGGAAGGACAGGTAAAACAGGTATTCAGCGAATCCGAAGACAAAATCAATAAGGAAAGAGAAACTCTTGCCACTTTGCAGAAGGAAACCGCCGAGTTCAAAAAACGCCTTATCGCCATATATAAACAGCACCTTGAGCTGATTAGCCTTATGCCGGAGCAGGAGGAAAAGCCCGAGCAGGAAGAACCCGAACAGGAGTCCGCTCCCGCAGAGGAGGCCTTCGCACAGGATAATCCCGAACCCGCTTCCGACCCGGAGGAGGACGCATTCTTTGACGAGGTTTCTAAAGCGGAAACCAAAAGAATCGACCTTGACGTACAAGAATAATTAACAGGAGATAACGAAACCAAAATGTCTGTGGACTACAATTCAACAATGAATCTGCCGAAAACCGACTTCCCAATGCGCGGCAATCTTCCGCAAAAAGAGCCGGAAATGATAAAGAGATGGCAGGATCAGAAGCTTTATCAAAAACTGATGGAGAAAAACGAGGGGCTTCCTCTCTACGTTCTTCACGACGGCCCTCCATACGCCAACGGCGACATCCATATGGGCACTGCGCTTAACAAAGTGCTTAAAGATATTATCATCAAATATAAGAACATGAGCGGCTATAAGGCTCCGTATATCCCCGGATGGGATACCCACGGTCTGCCTATCGAGCTGAAAGCCATGAAAAAAGTCGGCGTTGAGAACATAAACTCTGCCCTCGACCTTCGCAAAGTGTGCAAGGAATTCGCCTTGCACTATGTTGATGTACAGAGAAACGAATTTATCCGCCTTGGCAGCATCGGTGATTACGAACATCCTTACCTCACTCTACAGCCGAAGCACGAAGCCGAGCAGATCCGCATTTTCGGCGAAATGGCAAAGAAGGACTTCATCTATAAAGGTCTGAAGCCGGTTTATTGGTGCCCTGAATGTAAAACCGCACTTGCGGAAGCGGAAATTGAGTATGCGGAAGATCCCTGCAACTCTATTTATGTAAAATTCAAAGTCGAGGACGACGGCGGCAAGCTTGCCGCGCTCAATACCGAGCTTGACAAAACCTATTTCGTAATTTGGACCACTACAACTTGGACTCTGCCGGGCAACCTGGCAATCTGCCTTGGTCCGGAGTACGAGTATGTTGCGGTACACGCAAACGGCGAATACTACATCATGGCAAAAGAGCTTGTTGAAAGCGCAATGAAAGCCGCAAAGATTACCGAATATACCGTTTCCGAAGCCTCACTCAAGGGCAAGGAGCTTGAGTATATCAAATACCGTCATCCGTTTATCGACAGAGTAAGCCCCATCATCGTCGGCGACCATGTTACTCTTGAAAGCGGTACCGGCTGCGTTCACACCGCTCCGGGACACGGCGTAGAGGACTTTGAAGTCTGCGTGAACCATTATCCCGAAATTCCGATAATCGTTCCTGTGGACGGCGACGGCAAGCTTACCGAAGAAGCGGGCGAGTTCTGCGGACTCACCACCAATGATGCGAACAAAGCCATCCTGACCAAGCTCACAGAGCTTAACGCACTGTTCGCCGTTGAAAAAATCATCCACCAGTATCCGCATTGCTGGCGCTGCAAATCCCCGATTATCTTCCGTGCAACCGAGCAGTGGTTCTGCTCCATTGACGGTTTCAAAGAGGACGCCTGCAAGGCAATCGACACTGTACAGTGGATCCCCGAATGGGGCGGCGACCGCATTAAAGGAATGGTTATGGATCGCAGCGACTGGTGCATCAGCCGTCAGCGTACATGGGGCGTTCCGATTCCGATTTTCTACTGCAAGCACTGCGGAAAGCCGATTATCAACGAAGATTCCATAAATGCCATCGCAAACCTCTACGAAAAAGAGGGCAGCGATGCATGGTATAAATACGAAGCAAATGAAATCCTGCCCGAAGGCTTCAAATGCGAATGCGGCTGCACCGAGTTCACCAAGGAAATGGACATCATGGATGTTTGGTTTGACTCCGGCGTATCTCACGCCGCCGTCTGCAACGAGGAACATGGGCTTCGCTGGCCGGCAGATCTTTATCTTGAGGGTGCGGATCAGTACCGCGGATGGTTCCAGTCCTCGCTGCTCACTTCCGTTGCGGCAAAGGGCAGAGCGCCTTATAAAGCCGTCTGCACCCACGGATGGGTGGTTGACGGAGAGGGCAAGGCCATGCACAAATCCCTCGGCAACGGTATGTCCCCGGATGAGGTTACCGACAAATACGGCGCCGATATTCTGCGTACTTGGGTTGCTTCTTCCGACTATCATGCGGATATAAGAATTTCTCAGGATATTCTCAAGCAGCTTTCCGATGCATATCGCAAAATCAGAAACACCGCAAGATTTATCCTTTCCAACCTCGGTGATTTTAACCCCGACACCGATTCCGTGTCGGTAGAAAAGCTTGACGGCATTGACAAATGGGCAATGGCAAGAATGGACGAAATTATCGAAAAGTGTAAAGCCGCTTACGATAAATTCGACTTCCACATCGTCTATTCCACCATGCGCGATTTCTGCACCATAGATCTTTCCAACTTCTACCTTGATATTCTTAAGGACAGACTCTATGTCGAAAAGGCGGACAGCGAAAGCCGCCGTGCCGCGCAGACCGTTATTTATAACATTCTCCGCACCATGACTTTGTATCTTGCTCCCGTTATTTCCTTTACCGCAGAGGAAATTTGGGGATATATGCCCAGAAGTGAAAAAGACGACGCAGAATCCGTATTCTTCAACAAACTGCCCGAAAAGAGCGGCGTTTCCGCCGATGAGGAGTTTATGGAGAAATGGGAGAAAATCGACGAGCTTCGTGATATTGTGAACAAGGCTCTTGAGGAAGCCCGCGGACAGAAGCTCATCGGTAAATCTCTTGAAGCAAAGGTCACCCTCAACTGCGGCAGAGATTGGTACGAATTTGCAAAATCTGTTGAAAACGACCTTGTCGCCGCGTTTATCGTTTCCGCCGTTTCCGTGGAAAAATCCGAGTTCGACGGCGTGGATGTCAAGGTAGAGGTCGCACCGGGCGAAAAGTGCGAACGCTGCTGGACTCACAGCGATACCGTCGGCAAATGCGCCGAGCATCCGACTCTTTGCGCACGCTGCGCCGAGATAGTAGGTTGACATTTACTCAATACGGGCGGAATTATTCTGTAATTCTGCCCGATTGTTTTTAGGAGGCATAATGTTTCAGCTTATAACAACTATTATTGCCGTAATTCTTATTGCGCTTGACCGCTTGTCAAAGAACTGGGCGGTTAAAGCCCTTGCAACCGGCGATGTTACCGTAATCGACAAGGTGCTTTATTTCCACTATACCGAAAATACCGGCGTTGCGTTCAGTATGTTTTCGGATAATCGCTGGGTGCTCGTTGGGGTGACCTCGGTTATGCTTGTTGTCGCCTTGGCGTTGTTCCTTTCCGGAAAAATCAAAGACAAGGTGGAGCTTTTTGCGCTTTCGCTTATCATAGCGGGCGGAGTTGGCAATCTTATCGATAGGTTGAGCCTCGGGTATGTTATCGACTTTATCGATGTGCGCATAATCAACTTCGCGATTTTTAACGTTGCGGATATGTGCATAACCATCGGTGCGTTCCTTGTTTGTATTGCGGCGTTTGCAGCGGAAAGACGCGAGAAACGCGAGCAGGAGAACAAGCAGAAGGCTCTTGACGAGATAGACGCGGATATTCAAAAAATCTTCGGCGGTAAAGACCATGAATAAGATAGTCATAACCGTTCCGGAGGAAGCAGAGGGCGCGCGCCTTGACAAATTCCTTGCGGAAAGCATAGATTATCTTACCCGCTCGGCGCTGCAAAAGGTGATTGCCTCCGGCGGAGTGACCATCGACGGCAGAGAAGCGGCGAAAAGCCGCGCGCTCAAGGCGGGAGAGGATGTTTCCGTGACCGTGCCGGACGCAGTGGAGCTTGATGTGGAGCCGCAGAACATTCCGCTGGATATTTATTACGAGGACGACGACCTTTTGGTGGTTTACAAGCCCAAGGGCATGGTGGTGCATCCTGCGCCGGGAAACCACGACGGAACCCTTGTAAATGCGCTTCTGTGGCACTGCAGGGGCAGTCTTTCCAGAATAAACGGAGTGCTTCGTCCGGGAATTGTTCACCGAATAGACAAGGACACAAGCGGGCTTTTGCTTGTGGCGAAGAACGACTTTGCCCATGTGAGCCTTGCGGCGCAAATAAAAGAGCACAGCCTGAACCGCATATATCAGGCTATGGTCTACGGCGTGAATTTGCCGGATGAGGGCGACATTGACGCGCCCATAGGGCGCAGCCGCAAGGACCGCAAAAAAATGGCGGTAATTGACGACGGCCGCAGCGCTCAGACCCATTATTCGGTGGTGAAGCGTTACAAGGGCTTTACCCATGTGCAGTGCAAGCTCCGCACCGGGCGCACCCACCAGATAAGGGTACACATGGCGTATATCGGTCATCCGGTGGCGGGAGACGCCGTCTACGGCCCCGGCAACGTAATAACGCAGCTCTGCGGGCAGTGCCTCCATGCGGGCACAATAGGCTTTGTGCATCCGCGCAGCGGCGAATATATGGAATTTACGGCTCCGCTGCCGGATTATTTTACTGCATTTGAAAGCAAGCTGGAGGAAATCTGATGATAGAGAAAATTTCCGATATTCTGATAGTCAGCGACATTGACGGAACGCTTCTTCGGGAGGCAAACGGTCTTTCCGAGGAAAATCGTGCGGCGATAAAAAGATTCACTGACAAGGGCGGGCGCTTTACAGTGTCCACCGGTCGCGCAATAGAGGCTGCAAAGCTTGTTTTGGACGAGTCCGTGGTGAATGCGCCGTCAATTCACATAAACGGCGGCTATTTCTACGACTGGCAGCGGGACGAGGTTATCGAGCCGAACTATATAAGCCCTTATGCGAAGTTTTCCGTAAAGAAGCTTATTGATAAGTTCAATAACTGCGACTGCCATTTTGTGCGGCGCGGAGCCTCGGTAAATCTGCTCACCTCCGGCGAATATCTCAAAAAGTACATACCCGCAAGGGAGCTTGAATTTTTTGACGGCGGAGCGGAGGAGGTTCCCGAGGACATTTACAAGTTCATCGTCTGCTGCGACCCGGAAAATATGCCGGAAATCCGCAAATTCGCCGAAGGCATCTTCTCTAAAGATGTAAATATAATTCAGTCAAGTCCGTTTTTCCTTGAAATTCTGCCGAAGTGCAATTCAAAGGGCAGGGCGCTGCGCCGCCTTTGCGAGCTGCTGGGTATTCCGGAGGAGAACTCCGTGGCGGTGGGCGACTATGAAAACGACATTGAAATGATAACCGCCGCCGGAATAGGCGCAGCGGTAGATAACGCCGACGACAACGTTAAGGAAGCGGCGGATATAGTGCTTCCGCGGTGCGAGGAAAACGCCATAATGCATCTTATCTGCTTCTTGGAGGAAATGTATGACTGACGAAAAGGACGAAATACGGGCGACGCAGAGGCTTTGGGACGACAAGGTTATGCTCATAATGCTGGCGCTTTGTTTTGTTCTGCTTTTGGCAATAATCGTTGTGCAGTTTCTTGAAACGCCAGCGTTCCAAAAGCCGGTTTACACCCCGGCGGAAAGCCTTGAGCAGCCGGAGAACAACGCTTCCGAGGCGAATTTTCCCATAGGGATAAACAGCGCCACATACGAGGAGCTTCAGACCATTCCGGGAGTAGGCCCTGCCACGGCACGGCTTATTATAAAATATCGCGAAGAAAATGGCACAATAGCCTCGTTTGACGACTTGCTTGCGATGGAAGGCATAGGCGAAAAGACCGTTTCGCTGCTTGCAGACTACTGCGTAGTGGATTAAAACCGCTTTGTAAAGCCGTTTTTACAGCTTTTATAAAAAAATTACGGTAAAATATAAAATAAAGGTTGACAATTTCGTTTTTCCATAGTATAATAGTGGACGTCGCCGAGAGACGATGGAACGCCTTTGTAGCTCAGTTGGTAGAGCAGGGGACTGAAAATCCCCGTGTCGTTGGTTCGATT
>USFO01000007.1 GCA_900553955.1 uncultured Oscillospiraceae bacterium | reverse complement strand
TAATTTCGCAAAAATTCTTGAAAATTTTAAAACACCCGGAACGGTGTATTGAAAAGCTTGAAGAAAAATTGTAAAATAGGAAGTACAGGTTGATGATTTTTTGCAGAAAACACCCGGATGAGTGGCTTTGAAAAAGCAGAAAACACCCGGTTTGGTGTGTGAAATAGTTTGCGGCAAAAAAATATCGAAAAAATCTGAAAAATATGCGGAAAAACGCTTGACAAAGCGTGTTTGTTTATATATAATAATACCTGCGTGACTGCACAGGCGGATGCTTCGGCATATCCCCGGAGCGTCCGCAAGATATGCGTTGAAGCGGGAGGTTGCCGTCTGTGTGACGGGTAATTTCCGCCGAGTATGTCCGATTTTAAACCGGGCGACAAGAAATACTGCACACCCGCGTGTTGCCGTTTCAGTGATGAGCTGCTTCGGCAGGGGTCTTGTTGTTAAAGCACTGCTGCGCTTTATGTGTGGCTGTGTGCGTCCGGAGATACCTATGCGCTTTTTTCTCTATATTATATAAAGAAACTGCGGCAGAGGGATTTCCGTTTTTTAATGATGAGGCGAGAAACACCCGGAAGCGTTGTGTTTCACAGAGTCGCACCCCATTGCGTGTCATTGGGAATCAAACAAGGAGGCGATTTTAGTGGCAGTCAAAGAAAAAATCAGGATCAGACTCAAAAGCTATGATCACCAGCTCGTAGATCAGGCAGCAGAGAAGATTGTTGAAACCGCAAAGCGCACCGGCGCTCGCGTTTCAGGTCCTATTCCGCTCCCGACCGAGAAAGAGATTGTAACTATCCTGCGCGCCGTCCACAAATATAAGGACAGCCGTGAACAGTTTGAGCTCCGCACCCACAAAAGACTCATAGACATCCTGAGACCTTCCAACAAAACTGTTGAAGCTCTCACCGGTCTTGAGCTTCCTGCCGGCGTTGAAATCGAAATCAAGTTCTGATTGAACAAGAAAGACGAAGACGACAAACAGCAGGTCATGTCGGCAAAAGCCGACCAATAACCGAAGGAGGCAGAAAAATGAAAAAAGCAATCGTGGGCAAAAAGCTTGGTATGACCCAGCTTTTTGACAAGGCGGGAAAAGTTATTCCCGTAACGGTCGTTGAGGCCGGCCCCTGCGTCGTTGTTCAGAAGAAAACTGTTGACAACGACGGTTATGAATCCGTTCAGCTCGGATACGGCGAGGTAACCGAAAAACACCTCACCAAAGCACTTAAAGGACATTTCGCAAAAGCGGATGTCGCCGCGAAGAAGTATCTCCGCGAGTTCAGACTTGATGATTGCTCCATTCTCAACGTTGGCGACATCGTAAAAGCAGACGCTTTTGAAGTCGGCGAAAAAGTTGACGTTGTTGCAAAGAGCAAAGGTCATGGTTATGCAGGTACCATCAAACGCTATGGCTTCGGCCGTCTGCGTGAGACTCACGGTTCCGGTCCCGTAGGACGCCACATCGGTTCTTTGGGCGCTTGCTCCGATCCTTCCAGAGTTATGAAGGGCAAGAAGCTCCCCGGACACATGGGCGTTGTACGCACCACCGTTCAGAATCTTGAAGTTGTCAAGATTGACCCTGAAAACAACCTCATCGCTATCAAGGGTGCAATTCCCGGACCTAAAGGCGCAGTCGTAAGTATTCAGGCCGCTGTTAAGAAACAGAAGATCAAGAACACCGCTGCACAGTCCATCAGTAAGAACCCGCAGAAAGCATCTGCACGTAAATGATAAAGGAGGAAAAGACACATGTTGGATCTTAAAGTTTTGAACATGAACGGCGAAGAAGTCGGTACTCTTTCCCTCTCTGAAGCCGTTTTCGGCGTTGAGCCGAACACTGTTGCCATGCACGCTGCAGTAATCAACCATCTTGCAAATCGTCGTCACGGTACTCAGTCCACCAAGACCAGAACCGAAGTTTCCGGCGGCGGACGCAAGCCTTGGAAACAGAAGGGCACCGGCCACGCACGTCAGGGCTCTATCAGAGCTCCGCAGTGGACTCACGGCGGCGTAGCACTTGGCCCCAAGCCCCGCAAGTATCGCTTCACCCTCAACAAGAAGGTTCGCCGCGCAGCGCTTCTTTCCGCACTCAGCTGCAAAGTTGCCGCAGGCGAAATGATCGTTCTCGATTCTCTTGAGCTTGCAGAAATCAAGACCAAAGCAATGGTCAAGACTCTTGCAAACGTAAAAGCAGACGGCAAAACCCTTATCGTTATGCCTTCCGTCAATGAGAACGTTATCAGAAGCGCACACAACATTCCCGGCGTAAAAACCGCTCTTACCAATACGTTGAACGTATATGACATCCTCAACCATGACTACTTCGTAGTTACCAAAGAGGCTGTTGAGAAAATCGAGGAGGTGTATTCCAAATGATGAAAACCGCACAGGACATCATCATCGCTCCGGTTATCACCGAAGCTTCCATGGCAGCTATTGCTCAGAAAAAATACACTTTCCGTGTTATGAAAAAAGTTAACAAGCAGGAAATTGCCGCTGCAGTCGAAGAGCTTTTCGGCGTAAAAGTCGCAAAGGTAAACACCATCAACGTCCGCGGACGTTCCAAGAGAATGGGCCTTCACTCCGGCAAAACTGCTGACTGGAAGAAAGCGATCGTAACCCTTAAGGCAGATTCCAAGGGCATCGAGTTCTTCGAGAGTATGCTGTAAGGAGGACGAAATAGATGGCTATTAAGTTCTATAACCCCACTACTCCCGGTCGTCGCGATATGTCCACCATTGATTATTCTGGACTGTCTAAGGTAGCCCCGGAACGCAGCCTTCTGGAACCCATGAAGAAGCATTCCGGTCGTAACTCCTACGGCCGCATTACCGTTCGTCATCGCGGCGGCGGCAACAGAACCAAATATCGTGTAATCGATTTCAAACGCGGTAAAGTCGGCGTTTCTGCTGAGGTTAAATCCATCGAGTACGACCCCAACCGTTCCGCTCACATCGCTCTTGTTCAGTATGAAGACGGCGAGAAGAGATACATTGTTGCTCCTCACGGACTCAAGGTCGGCGACAAGGTTGTTTCCGGTCCGGAAGCAGACATCATCGCAGGCAACGCTCTTCCCCTTGCCAACATCCCCGTTGGTACCTTCATCCACAACATTGAGCTTTACCCCGGAAAAGGCGCACAGCTTGCTCGTTCCGCAGGCGTTATGGCACAGCTTATGGCGAAAGAGAACAAGTACGCGCTTGTACGTCTTCCCAGCGGCGAGCTTCGCAACATTCCCAGCGAATGCTACGCAGTTGTCGGTCAGGTGAGCAACATCGACCATGCTAACGTAAGCTACGGCAAAGCAGGTCGTGTTCGCCACATGGGTTGGAGACCTACCGTCCGTGGTTCCGTTATGAACCCCTGTGACCATCCTCACGGCGGTGGTGAAGGCAAATCTCCTATCGGTCGTCCGGGTCCTGTAACCCCTTGGGGCAAACCTGCTCTTGGTTATAAGACCAGAAACAAACATCAGCGTTCCGATAAGTTTATCGTAAGACGCCGCAACGGCAAATAATCTGGAAGGAGGCAAACAGGAACAATGAGTAGAAGTATTAAAAAAGGACCTTTCGTGCAGCCCGTTCTTCTTGCAAGAGTTCGTGAGATGAACAAAGCCGGAGAAAAGAGAGTTCTTAAAACCTGGAGCCGTTCGTCCACGATTTTCCCTGATTTCGTGGGACACACCTTTGCGGTGCACGACGGACGCAAGCATGTTCCGGTATATGTAACTGAGGATATGGTTGGACACAAACTCGGTGAGTTTGCACCTACCAGAACCTTCAGAGGACACGCCGGTTCTAAGAAAACTAACAACGGTAAATAAGGCCGAGAGGAGGATTTCAAATGGAAGCAAGGGCTTATTTGAGATATGCCCGCATCTCGCCGCGTAAAGTACAGATCGTTCTTGATCAGATCAGAAACAAACCTGTCGATTACGCAATGGCAGTGCTTAAAAACACCCCTAAAGCGGCCTGTGAGCCGCTTGAGAAGCTCCTGAAATCGGCTATCGCCAACGGAGAGAACAATCACGGCATGAGCAAAGACGCAATGTACGTCTCTGAATGCTTTGTAACTCCCGGCCCGACGATGAAACGAATTCAGCCCAAGGATCACGGAAAAGCATATCGTATTCTTAAGAGATCTTCTCACATCACCATGGTTCTCAAAGAGAAAGACTAATCGGAGGAGGTAAACAATGGGACAAAAGGTTAATCCCCACGGCTTCAGAGTGGGCGTAATAAAAGATTGGGATTCCCGCTGGTTTGCCAAGGACGAAGTCTTCGGCGATATCCTTGTGGAAGATTACAATCTTCGTAAATTCCTTAAACAGAAACTTTACGCAGCCGGCGTACCGAAAATTGAAATTGAACGCACCGGCGACAACAAGGTGAGAATCCACATTCACTGCGCAAAACCCGGTATGGTCATTGGCCGTCAGGGTGCAGAGATTGAAAAACTTCGCGCAGAGTGCGAAGAACTGCTCAATAAGGGCAAAGAAGAAAAGGTTCAGGTTTTCCTCAACATTGTTGAAGTTAAACAGCCTGACAAGAACGCACAGCTTGTTGCAGAGAATATTGCTGCACAGCTCGAGCGCAGAATCTCTTTCCGCCGTGCAATGAAACAGGCTATCGGCCGTTCCATGAAGCTTGGCGTAAGAGGTATCAAAACCAAATGCTCCGGTCGTCTCGGCGGCGCCGAAATCGCCAGAGTTGAAGAATATCACGAGGGTACTATTCCGCTGCAGACCATCCGTGCCGACATCGACTACGGTTTTGCAGAAGCTGCCACCACTTATGGCCGCATCGGCGTAAAGGTCTGGATTTACAACGGCGACGTTCTTACCGACGTTAAAAAACAGCCCTCCCGCAAGGAAGGAGGAAGAAAATAATGCTTCTTCCGAAGAGAGTTAAATACCGTCGTGTCCAGAGAGGACGCATGAAGGGTACCGCACATAGAGGTAACTTCGTTTCCAACGGCGAATACGGCCTTATGGCTCTTGAACCCTGCTGGCTGAAAGCCAACCAGATCGAGGCAGCCCGTATCGCAATGACCCGTTACATCAAACGTGGCGGTCAGGTATGGATTAAAGTATTCCCGGACAAACCTGTAACTCAGAAACCCGCCGAGACCCGTATGGGCTCCGGTAAAGGTGCTCCTGAATATTGGGCAGCCGTTGTTAAACCCGGCCGCGTAATGTTCGAAATCGCAGGCATTCCGGAAGATGTAGCAAAGGAAGCTATGCGTCTTGCTGCGCACAAGCTGCCTATCAAATGTAAATTCGTTAAAAGGGAAGAAAAGGGGGTTGACGAGCAATGAAAGCAGCAGAAGTTCGCGCCATGAATAAAGCGGATCTCGAGAAAAAACTTTCTGAGCTCAAAGCCGAGCTTTTCAACCTGAGATTCCAGCACGCCATCAACCAGCTTGACAATCCGATCCGTCTTAACGAAGTCAAAAAAGACATCGCAAGAGTTAAGACCGTCCTTCGTGAGCTTGAGCTGAAGGCAGAGCAGTAATTGAAGGGAGGATAAAGCTGTGAACGAAGAAAGAAATCTTAGAAAAACCAGAGTCGGTATCGTAGTAAGCGACAAGATGGACAAAACCGTCGTCGTTAAAGTCGAAGACCGTGTTCAGCACCCCCTTTATAAGAAAATTATTAAGAGAACCGTAAGATTCAAAGCGCATGACGAGAATAACGAGTGCGGAATCGGCGATCGCGTAGAGATCATGGAAACCAGACCTCTGTCTAAAGACAAACACTGGAGAGTTTCCGAGATTATCGAGAAGGCCAAATAATAAGAGTCGGACGGAAAGGAGGAACTATCTGTGATACAGATGCAATCTCATCTGAAGGCAGCTGATAACACCGGTGCAAAAGAGCTTATGTGCATTCGTGTTCTCGGCGGTACCAGAAGAAAATATGCTAACATCGGCGACGTTGTAGTAGCCAGTGTTAAGAAAGCGGCACCGGGCGGCATGGTCAAAAAAGGCGAAGTCGTTAAAGCCGTTATCGTCCGCTCGGCCAAAGGTCTCCGTCGTGATGACGGCAGCTACATCCGTTTTGATGAAAACGCTGCAGTTATTATCAAGGAAGACAAAAACCCGCGTGGAACCCGTATCTTTGGACCGGTAGCTCGTGAGCTCCGCGACAAAGATTATCTCAAAATCCTGAGCCTTGCGCCCGAAGTTCTTTAAGGAGGAAAAATGATGAATAAAGTTCATGTAAAAACCGGCGACAAAGTCATCATCCTCTCCGGCAGAGATAAAGGCAAAGAGGGTAAGGTCCTTGAAGTCAGCCCTTCCGAAGGCAAAGTCATCGTTGAAGGCTGCAATATTGCCACCAAACATGCAAAACCCAGAAAAATGGGCGAGCAGGGTGGACTTCTCAAGGTTGAAACCGCCATCTATGCCAGCAAAGTGATGCTTGTCTGCCCCAAATGCGGCAAACCCACCAGACTGGCCCATCAGGTTCTTGCAGACGGCAGCAAAAAGCGCCTTTGCAAAGCCTGCGGCGCGACTTTTTGAGTGAGGAGGAAAAAACATGACCAGATTAAGTGAATACTACAAAAGTGATGTAGCACCTGCTCTTATGAAAGAATTCAATTATAAGAGCGTCATGCAGATCCCGAAGCTCGATAAGATCGTTGTCAACGTCGGCGCAGGAGACTGCAAAGATAACAGTAAAGCAATGGACGCAATCCTTGCTGACCTTGGCACCATTACCGGTCAGAAGGCCGTCACCTGCAAGGCTAAAAAATCCGTTGCAAACTTCAAACTTCGTGAAGGCATGGTCATCGGCGCGAAGGTAACCCTTCGTGGCGCAAAGATGTATGAATTCATGGACAGACTCTTTAACATCGCTCTTCCGCGTGTTAGAGACTTCCGTGGAATCAATCCCAACGCCTTTGACGGACGCGGCAACTACAGCCTCGGTCTTAAAGAACAGCTGATTTTCCCGGAAATCGACTATGATAAGATCGACAAGGTCCGCGGCATGGACATCTGCTTCGTAACTACGGCGCAGACCGATGAAGAAGCCCGCGAGCTGCTCAAACTTATGGGCGCTCCGTTTGAGAAGTAAGATAGGAGGATTTAATCAATGGCAAAAACGTCAATGAAGGTCAAGCAGAAAGCAGAGCCGAAGTTCTCCACCAGAGCTTACACTCGTTGCAAAATCTGTGGCAGACCCCACGCCTATCTTCGCAAATTCGGCATCTGCCGTATCTGCTTCAGGGAACTTGCTTACAAGGGTGAGATTCCTGGCGTGAAGAAGGCAAGCTGGTAATTAAGAGAACAAAGGAGGTTTGAGGAATGCATATCACCGATACAGTCGCTGACTTGCTGACCCGCATCAGAAACGCGAATTCCGCAAAGCACGATACGGTAGACGTTCCCGCGTCCAACATGAAAAAAGCGATAGCCCAGATCCTTCTTGATGAGGGTTACATCAAAGGATATCAGGTTGTCGAGGACGGCAAACAGGGAATGCTCCATATCACGCTTAAATACGGCGCAAATAAAACCCCGGTGATCACAGGCCTTCGCAGGGTTTCTAAACCCGGCCTGCGCATCTACACAAACGTTGAGGAAATGCCCAAAGTTCTTAAAGGCCTTGGTATTGCCATTCTTTCCACCAATAAGGGAATCATGACTGACAAACAGGCACGTAAAGAGAACGTTGGCGGCGAAGTCCTTGCGTTCATTTGGTAAGAAGGAGGGAAACTGAATGTCTCGTATCGGTAAAAAACCGATTGCTATACCGGCAGGCGTAGACGTCAAAATCGACGGAAATGTTGTAACGGTAAAGGGCGGCAATGTCACCCTTGAACAGAGCTTTCGTCCGGAGATAAAAATCGAGGTCGAAAACGGCGAGATCATCGTGTCCCGCCCGGATGATACTAAAGAAATGAGAAGCCTTCACGGCCTTACCAGAACCTTGGTTTCCAACATGGTTACCGGCGTTCACACCGGATTTTCCAAAGAGCTGGAGATCAACGGCGTTGGTTATAAAGCCGCAAAAGATGGCAAAAATCTTGTTATGAACCTTGGTTATTCCCATCAGGTAATTATTCCTGAACCCCAGGGTATGACCATCGAGGTTCCTGCTCCCACCAAGATCATCGTTAAAGGCCCCGACAAACAGAAGGTCGGTCAGCTTGCAGCGGAGATCCGTGAGAAACGCCCGCCGGAACCCTATAAGGGCAAAGGCATCAAATACGTCGGTGAGACCATAATCCGCAAGGAAGGCAAAGCCGGCAAAGGTAAAAAGTAAGAAGGAGTGAAAAAACATGGTATCTAAAGCTGATAAAAATGCGGCCCGTGTTAAAAGACACTTCCGTGTTCGTAACAAAATCAGCGGAACCCCTGAGCGCCCGCGTCTTAATGTTTTCCGCTCCGCTAAACACATCTATGCACAGATTATCGATGATATAAACGGAGTTACCCTTGCAGCAGCTTCTTCCACTGAGAAATCTTTCGAGAACTACGGCGGAAACAAAGAGGCAGCTAAAGAGATCGGCAAACTCGTAGCAGAGAGAGCCGTTGCAAAGGGCATTACCACTGTTGTTTTTGACCGCAGCGGTTATCTCTATCACGGACGTGTCAAAGAACTTGCTGAAGGAGCCCGCGAGGGTGGACTTCAATTCTGATAAGGAGGGATACAGTTGGCTTTAATCGACGCTTCTAAACTTGATCTTGCTGAAAAAGTTGTAGCTATCAACCGCGTATCCAAAACCGTCAAAGGCGGACGCATTATGAAGTTCAGCGCCCTTGTAGTTGTTGGCGACCAGAACGGCACCATCGGCTTCGGCATTGGTAAATCCTCTGAAGTTCCTGACGCAATCCGCAAAGGTATTGAAGACGCAAAGAAAAATCTTCACCACATCACTCTTAGAGGAACCACCATTCCTCATGAGGTTGTAGGTAAATTCGGAGCAGGTGAAGTTCTTATGAAACCGGCTCCCAAAGGTACCGGCGTTATCGCCGGCGGCGCTGTCCGTGATGTCATGGAAGTTGCCGGCATTCGTGACGTTCGTACTAAATGCATCAGATCCAA
Source organism: uncultured Oscillospiraceae bacterium (assembly GCA_900553955.1). GTDB lineage: Bacteria > Bacillota > Clostridia > Oscillospirales > Ruminococcaceae > UMGS1668. The sequence goes on along the minus strand of USFO01000007.1, from coordinate 20,481 downwards.
CAATCCTTGCAACGTTGTTTCTGCCACTATGCAGGGGCTGCTTTCTCTTCGCGATGCGGAGCAGGTTGCAGCAATGCGCGGCAAAACCGTTGAGGAAATCCTGGGCTAAGGAGGAAATAGAATATGGCACAGCTTAAAATTAAACTGACCAAGGGCTTCATCCACAAAAAAGATGACCAGATCGCTACCGCTATTTCCCTTGGCCTTCGCAAGATCGGTGCGGAAACCATCCAGCCCGACAATGCAGCTACCCGCGGCAAAATCGCAAAGATAGCTCACATGGTCGAGGTCACCGAAATATAAACAAGGAGGAGCACCCAATATGAAACTTTATGAACTTGCTCCGGCACCCGGCGCCAACGTCGACGTTTATCGTAAGGGCAGAGGCCACGGTTCCGGTAACGGCAAAACTTCCGGTAAAGGTCATAAGGGCCAGAAAGCTCGCTCCGGCGGTTCCATCCGTCCCGGATTCGAAGGCGGCCAGATGCCTCTCCAGAGACAGATCCCGAAACGTGGATTTGTTAACATTTTTGCCACCAGATACGCAGTTATCAATGTAGAAGACCTCGAGGTTTTCGAAAACGGTGCTGTTGTTGACGAACAGGCCCTTGTAGAAGCAGGTCTGCTCAAAAAGACTCTTGACGGAGTCAAGGTTCTCGGCAGAGGCGAGCTTACTAAAAAGCTTACCGTTAATGTAGCCGCTTTCTCTGAGTCTGCTAAGCAGAAAATCGAGGAGGTCGGCGGAAAGGCCGAGGTGAAGTAAGGATGTTTAGTGTCTTCAAAAACGCTTGGAAGATAGAAGATCTTAGAGAAAAAATTCTCTACACCCTGCTCATCATCGTTATTTTCCGTGTTGGTTCAGCGATTCCGGTCCCATTCCTTGATACAAGCGCTCTTTCCGCTTTGATGAATGCAAACTCCGGTAACCTTATCGGTTATCTGAATATGCTCACCGGCGGCGTGCTTTCTCAGGCGACCATCTTCTCGCTTTCCATCTCTCCCTACATTACGGCTTCCATCGTTATTCAGCTTCTCGCTGTTGCAATTCCTGCACTTGAGAAGATGTCTAAAGAGGGTCCCGAAGGCAGAAAGAAGCTCAATAAGATCACCAGATACACCACCGTGGGTCTTGGTCTTATTCAGGCTTATGCCTACTATGTAACCCTCAAGAGCTATAATGCAATCGAAAAATTCGATAATAAGTGGGAAAACGCTCTTGTAGTAGTAACCATCCTCTTCATGTTTACTGCCGGTGCCATGCTTACCATGTGGCTTGGCGAAAGAATTGATGAAAAAGGTATCGGAAACGGCATTTCCATGCTTCTGTTTGCAGGTATCGTTTCCGGTGGTCCCAGACTTGTAACCACTCTTTGGGCATACCTCACCAGCGGTCAGACCAAGTATTATTTCTTCGTTCCCGCTCTTATCATCATCTTCCTTCTCCTCATCGCTTTCATCGTTCTTATGAACGACGCAGAGCGCCGCATTCCCGTTCAGTACGCAAAGCGCGTTGTTGGACGTAAGCAGTACGGCGGTCAGTCCAGCCACATTCCGATTAAAGTTGCAATGGCAGGCGTTCTTCCGATAATCTTCGCAAGCTCCCTGCTCGCAATTCCTGCAACCGTAAAGGCTTTTGTGACTGTTAAAGAGGGCAGCTTCTGGGATGGATTCTTCAATCTGTTTGAATCCACTTCCTGGTTCTACTCCGTTCTTTACTTCATTCTTATCGTTGCATTCAGCTATTTCTATATAGCTATTCAGTACAATCCCGTTGAAATGGCTAACAACCTTCAGAAGAACAACGGCGCCATTCCCGGTATTCGTCCCGGTCGTCCGACCAGCGACTTTATCAGCAGAGTAATCACCAAGATTACCTTCATCGGAGCACTGTTCCTCGGCGTTATCGCCCTTCTCCCGAACATTCTCGGAGCCGCTTCCGGCATCGGCAATGTGGGTATCGGCGGTACTACCATCATCATTGTTGTAAGCGTTGCGCTTGAGACTGCAAGAAACCTTGAATCTCAGATGATGATGCGCCATTACAAAGGATTTCTTGACTAATCAGGGAGGTATCATCCATGAATCTTGTTCTTCTTGGAGCTCCGGGCGCCGGAAAAGGCACCCAGGCGGAGATTCTTAAAGAAAAGCTTGCAATTCCGACCATCAGCACAGGCAACATTCTTCGCGAAGCTGTGAAGAATGAAACCAAGCTTGGTCTTGAAGCAAAAGGATACATGGACTCCGGCAAACTTGTTCCGGATGCTCTTGTTATCTCCATTATAAAGGAGCGTCTTGCCGAGGATGATTGCAAAAACGGCTTCATCCTTGACGGATTCCCCCGCACTATTCCTCAGGCGGAAGCCCTTGAGGAAAGCGGCGTTGTGATTGACAGAGCGGTTGAAATCGCAGTAAGCGACGAAGCCATTCTTGCTCGTCTTTCCGGAAGAAGAGTCTGCATCAAATGTGGCGCTCCTTACCACATTGTAAGTTGTCCGCCTCCTGCTGATAACATCTGCCCGAAATGCGGCGGAGAGATTATCACCAGAAAGGATGACCTTCCCGAAACCATTAAGTCTCGTTTGGAAGTTTATCACAGCCAGACCGAGCCTATCAAAGGTTTCTATGAAGAAAGAGGCAAGCTGTCAGTAGTGCCCGGCGAAGGTGGCATTGAAAACACCTCCCGTGCCATACTGGAAGCTTTGGGGGTCTAAATCATGGTAATCGTGAAAACTGCCGCCGAGATTAAGAAGCTGCGTGAAGCCGGAAGGCTTTCCGCGCTGGCTTTGAAGGCGGGCGGCGAAGCTGTTGTTCCCGGTATCACCACCGGAGAGATTGACAGAATAATTCATGATTTTATTGTGAAAAATGGGGCAACCCCTTCGTTTTTGAATTTGTACGGTTTTCCTGCCAGCGCATGCATTTCCGTAAACGACGAGCTTATCCACGGTATCCCCGGCAACCGGGTGATACAGGAGGGCGATATAGTCACCATTGATGTGGGTGCATGCCTGGATGGTTACCACGGCGACAACGCTGCGACCTTCGCGGCGGGAACGCCTTCCGAGGAAGCCCGGCGGCTGATGGATGTCACCAGAGAGAGCCTTTTCAAAGGTATCGAGATGGCAACAGCGGGCAATCGGGTAGGCGACATTTCAAACGCCGTGCAGACTTACTGCGAAGAACGCGGATATTCCGTAGTTCGTGAATACGTGGGTCACGGAGTGGGCCGCAAGGTTCACGAGGACCCGGAGGTGCCGAACTATGGCAAAGCCGGTCACGGAGTGAGACTTGTAAACGGAATGGTCATCGCAATAGAGCCGATGATTAACGCCGGAACAAGGTTCGTCGTTCAGGATAATCCCAACGGATGGACGGTAAGAACCAAAGACGGAAAGCTGTGCGCACATTTTGAGAATACCATCGCAATAACTCCGAACGGTCCGCTCATCTTGACCGATCCGAATTGAGGTGAATGGATGCTCGGACAGATAGTATTATCAAAAGCCGGCAAAGACAGCGGAAGCTTTTATGTAATTGTGTCTGAGGAGGATGATTTTGCGTATATTGCCGACGGCAGACTTCGCAAGGTCGAAAAACCGAAGCGCAAGCGCAAAAAGCATCTTGCACCCACCAAAACGGTGATTTCGCCGCAGGATTACGAAACCGATTCACGGCTTCGCGCCGCATTGTCGAAATTCAACAAAACAAACGAGGGAGGAATATAAGCTTGTCCAAGGAAGACGTTATCGAAATTGAGGGTACTGTGGTTGAAGCATTGCCCAGCGCCCAGTTCAAGGTCGAGCTGCCCAACGGCCACCAAATTTTAGCCCATATTTCCGGAAAGCTTCGTATGAACTTCATCCGTATTCTTCCGGGAGATAAGGTGACGGTCGAAATGTCGCCGTATGATCTCACCAAAGGGCGCATAACATGGCGATCCAAGTGATAGGAGGTATATAAATGAAAGTCAGACCTTCCGTAAAACCTATTTGCGAAAAATGCAAGATCATCAAACGTAAAGGCCGTCTGATGGTTATCTGCTCCAATCCTAAACACAAACAGCGTCAGGGCTGATTATAAAAAAACGGAGGTGCAACAAAGTCTATGGCTCGTATAGCTGGTATTGACCTGCCGAAGAATAAGAGAATTGAGATTGCTCTCACTTATATCTACGGTATCGGCCGCACAACCGCTACTAAGATCGTTGAAGAGACCGGTGTGGATCCTTCCATCCGCGTCAAAGATCTTTCCGAAGATGACGCCGCAAAACTGCGTGAGTACATCGATAAAAACATCGAGGTAGAGGGCGACCTTCGCCGTGCTACCGCACTTGATATCAAACGTCTGGTTGAAATTGGTTGCTATCGTGGTGTTCGCCACAGAAAAGGACTCCCCGTTCGCGGACAGAGAACCAAAACCAACGCCAGAACCCGCAAAGGTCCCAGAAAGACCATTGCAAACAAGAAGAAGTAAGAGGGAGGATAAAATATGCCTAAAGCTAATGCTAAAAAAGCTGTTGTTCGCCGTCGTCGCGAAAAAAAGAATATTGAGCGTGGCGCAGCACATATCCAGTCCACCTTCAATAACACTATCGTAACCATCACCGACGTTCGCGGCAACGCCCTTTCTTGGGCTTCCGCAGGCGGTCTCGGCTTCCGCGGTTCCAGAAAATCCACTCCTTTTGCAGCACAGAGTGCAGCGGAGACTGCCGCAAAAGCAGCTATGGAGCACGGTCTTAAGACTGTTGAGGTTTTCGTAAAGGGCCCCGGTTCCGGTCGTGAAGCAGCAATCCGTGCCCTTCAGGCAGCAGGACTTGAAGTAACTATGATTAAAGACGTTACTCCCGTTCCCCACAACGGATGCCGTCCGCCCAAACGTCGCCGTGTATGACGGTGGTTTACAGAATTTATTGGAGGTGTAATTAACACATGGCAAGATATACAGGCTCTGTATGCAGACTGTGCCGCCGCGAAGGCAAAAAGCTCTTCCTTAAAGGCGAAAGATGCTATGGTCCTAAATGCGCTCTGAGCCGCAGAGCATACGCTCCCGGCCAGCACGGCCAAGGCCGCAAGAAGGTTTCCGAATACGGTCTTCAGCTCCGCGCAAAACAGCAGGCCAAGAGATACTACGGAGTTCTTGAAAACCAGTTCGCTCATTATTTTGAGCTGGCCAGCAAGCAGTCCGGTCAGGCTGGTGAAAACCTTCTCCGTATTCTTGAAAGCCGTCTTGACAACGTTGTTTATCGTTCCGGCCTCGCTTCCTCCAGAAAAGAAGCTCGCCAGCTCGTAAGACACGGTCACTATACTCTTAACGGCCACAAGGCCAACATCCCTTCCATCCTGCTCAAAGCCGGTGACGTAGTTGCTGTTGCCGATAAGAGCCGTCAGAATGAAAAACTCAAGGCAGTCATCGAAGCCAACTCTGCACATCCCGTTCCTACTTGGATGAGCTTTGATCCGGAGAAGATGACCGTTGTGATCAATCAGCTTCCTAACCGTGAGGACATTGACCTTGACGTTGAGGAGCATCTGATCGTTGAGTTGTACTCCAAATAATAATTGGTAGAACTGACAGGGGAATGCGAAACAGGGCGTTTGCCCACATAGGAGGGATTTAGATGTTAGAAATTGAAAAGCCGAGAATCGAAGCCGAAGAAAACCCTAACGACCCCAGCTACGGAAAATTCGTGGTTGAGCCTCTGGAGCGCGGATTTGGTACGACTCTTGGTAACAGCCTGAGACGCGTATTGCTCTCCTCGCTTCCCGGCGTTGCTGTAACGTCCGTAAAGATTGACGGTATCCGTCATGAATTTTCCACCATTCCCGGTGTGAAAGAGGACGTCACCGAAATTGTCCTTAACATCAAAGGCCTGACCGCAAAGCTTCATTGCGACGGTCCCAAGGTTGTTGTTATCGACGCTTCCGGTGAGTGTGAAGTCACTGCCGGTTCAATCCAGGCCGATTCCGAAGTCGAAATTCTCGACAAGGATATGCATATTGCAACACTTGACTCCGACGGACATCTCTTTATGGAGATAACCCTTGATAAGGGCCGCGGATACATCTCCTCCGAGAGAAACAAGCAGGATATGCAGCCCGTAATCGGCGTAATCCCAGTTGATAGTATTTATACTCCCGTGTTGAAGGTGAACTACACCGTTGAGAACACCCGTGTAGGCCAGATTACCGACTATGATAAGCTGACCCTTGAGGTGTGGACGGATTCCACGATTTCTGCGAAGGAAGCCGTCTCTTTGGGAGCCAAGGTCCTCAACGAACATCTCAATCTGTTCGTTGATCTCTCCGAAGACAAGTTCTCGGGAGATATAATGGTAGAAAAGGACAACAACAGCAAAGAAAAAGTCCTTGAGATGACCATTGAAGAGCTTGACCTGTCCGTGCGCAGCTTTAACTGCCTTAAACGCGCGGGCATCAACACGGTTGAAGACCTTATCGGTAAGTCCGAGGACGAAATGATGAAAGTTCGTAACCTCGGTAAAAAATCCCTTGAGGAGGTTGTTTCCAAGCTCGAATCTCTTGGATTCAAGCTCAGCAAGGATGAAGACTAATCAAAAAGGAGTGAATATCGATGCCAGGAACGAGAAAGCTCGGTCGTTCTTCCGACCACAGAAGAGCTATGCTCCGCGCGATGGTCACCTATCTGCTTGAAAAAGGCAAGATCGAAACCACCGTCACTCGTGCCAAAGAAGTGCGCGCCATGACTGAGAAGATGATCACTACTGCAAAGACCAGTGACCTTCATTCCAAACGTCTTGTGTATGCCTTCGTAACGAAGGAAGATGTCGCAAAGAAACTCTTTGACGAGATCGCACCGAAATACGCCGAAAGAAACGGCGGCTACACCAGAATAGTCAGAATTGGCCCGCGTCGCGGCGATGCTGCTGAAATGGCCATTATCGAACTTGTGTAAGCGAAAGAGCACAAAACAAATAAAGCAGCCCACGGCGCAAGCCGGGGGCTGCTTTTTATATGCGAGCGCTTATCCCAACGCCACATCAAGCGCCATCATCACGCTGAAGCCCACGGCGAAAAGGATTGTGCCGACATTGTAATGCCTGCCGCGGAACGGTAGGGGAAGAAGCTCAGTCGAAAACAGCCCACGGCGCAAGCCGAGGGCTGCTTTTGTATGCTAACGCTTATCCCAACGCCACATCGAGCGCCATCATCACGCTGAAGCCCACGGCGAAAAGGATTGTGCCGACATTGGAGTGTCTGCCGTGGGACATTTCGGGGATAAGCTCCTCCACCACCACATATAGCATAGCGCCGGCGGCGAAGCCGAGCAGATAGGGCAGGGCGGGCACCACAAGAGAAGCCGCCAAAATCGTGAGCACTGCGCCCAAAGGCTCAACTGCGCCGGAGAGTACGCCGTCGAGGAAAGCTTTTGATTTTTTCATGCCCTCGGAGCGCAGGGGCATTGAAATTATCGCGCCCTCCGGAAAGTTCTGAATTGCTATGCCGATGGAAAGAGCCAACGCACCGGCGGCGGAGATTTCCGCCTTGCCGGAGAGATACCCGGCGTAAACGACGCCCACAGCCATTCCCTCCGGGATATTGTGCAGGGTGACGGCGAGCAGCATCATGGTGGTTTTTTGCAGCTTGCTTTTGGGACCCTCCGCTTGGGTGGCGTTGTTGTGGAGGTGCGGAATTATGTGGTCGAGCAGCAGCAGGAACAAAACTCCCGCCCAAAAGCCCGCCGCCGCAGGAAGAAAAGACAGCTTGCCGAGGTGCTCCGACTGCTCAATGGCGGGAATAATCAGGCTCCAGACGGAGGCGGCGGTCATAACGCCGGAGGCAAAGCCCACAAGTCCGCGTCGAACATTGTCGCCAAAGGATTTCCGCATAAAAAATACGCAGGCGGCGCCGAGGGAGGTTCCGATAAAGGGGATAAGTATTCCGTAAAAGACATTCATATATAAAGCTCCTTTTGGTTAGCGTAATCTAACCGTATTATACGACAAGACTTCAAAAAAGTCAATGCCGTAGAATAAAAAGGGGCTTTTGCCTTGAAAAATCGCTTATTTATGCGAATTTCACGGCGAAGGGCAGAGCCGCTGCGAGCAGAAGCGCAATTACATAGCAGACGGCGAAGACTTTTCCGAAGCCGGAGTTTTCGCTTTCGGAGAGGCGGCGCTGTTCGAGGAGAAAGCCGCAGAGGGCGGCAGCCCAAGCCGGAAGTATAATTCCCACGGAAATAAGCGCCGGAGCGGAGTTGTTTTCTATGCCGTAATGTTCAAAAACAAGGAGCATTTCCGCTATGGATATAAGCAAAAATGCGATAAATATGCAAACAGACGGATAGCTCCGCTTGGCACGGAGATAATCTTCTTTGTGAACATAGATTTTTGCGGAAAATTTAATATTAAAAACGAGTATTTCGCCGACATACATAGAGCAGAAAAGCAGCATAAGCGCGGGAAGCAGACGGCTGCTCGGAGCAAAGCAGCCGGACAGCGCCAAAATTCCGGTGTGGGCGGTGCAGAGGGCGCAGAGGGCGAGGTCAAGCTTTTCGAGGTAGTTTTTCACGGCGGGGATGTTGTATTCCACGGAGTCGTCAAAGCCCGCAATACCGGAAAAATCGCCGCCGCTTATGCTTGAACGAAAGTACAGGTGAACGAAAAGCTGCACCGGCAGGGCGATTATAAAACAGCATAGAGCAGTGCCGATACCCGCCTTGCCGAAGACAGCGGCTGCGGCAGCGAGGGCGGCAAATACCGCCGAAGCACCGCAGAAAATCCCCGCAAAGGGAGCCGTTTTGCGGCTGCCCGCGGAGGGCAAAACGGGGGAAAGCTCCTCCGGCGGGATGCCGTACAGCTTTGACAGCGCAAGAAGATTTTCTGTCGAGGGGCGGCTTTTGCCGTTTTCCCATTTGGCTACCGCCTGCCGGCTTACGGAAAGCAGCTCTGCGGCGGCTTCTTGGGAAAGGCCTTTTGCTTTTCGGGCGGCGGTGATTTTTTCGCTGAATTCGTTCATAAAAATCCTCCTCTATGTTATATCGCAGCTAAATTATACACCGCGGATAGGAAATAGTCCATACACTTTTGTGTTACTTTCGGTTGCGGCGAGATTTTTTAGCGCAAAAACTTCATTCAAAGGCGTAATTTGCGGCTTTTATTCAAAATATTTATTTGCTATTCATAGACATTGACTATGAATGATGATATAATTATAATGCAATAATTTGTGGAGTTGAATATGTTATGAAAACCGACGTAGTAATCATCGGAGCAGGCCCTGCGGGAATTTTCACCGCCATAGAGATGCTTCGCCTTGGCAGCAAGAAGAAAATAATCATAGTTGAAAAGGGACAGCCCGTAGAAAAACGCCGCTGCCCGAAAATTAAAACCGGCAAGTGCATGAACTGCAAGCCCTATTGCCATATCACCACCGGATTTTCCGGCGCGGGCGCTTTCTCCGACGGAAAGCTCAGCCTTTCCGTTTCCGTGGGCGGCGATCTGCCGAGCCTTGTTGGCGAGGATCTGGCGCAGGAAACCATCAATTATACCGACAAGATTTATCTTGAGTTCGGCGCGGACGAGCACATTGAAGGCCTTGGCCACGAGGAAGAGAAAAAAGAAATCCGCCGCAACGCAATCAAAGCGGGACTTCGCCTTGTGGACTGCCCTATTCGCCACCTTGGCACCGAAAAAGCGCAGGACCTTTACGGCAGAATTGAAAAATATCTGCTGGATAACGGCGTTGAGATTTATTTCGGCTATGAGTGCACCAACCTTAAATTCGATGGAGATGTCTGCGTCGGCGCATATATAACCAACGGCAAAGAAAGCCTTGAAATCGATGCGGATCATGTTGTTGTTGCAACCGGCCGCCGCGGTGCAGATTGGCTTGAAAAGCTTTGCACGGAGCATGATATTCACCACCATGCCGGCACCGTTGACATTGGAGTTCGCGTTGAGGTAAGAAACGAGATTATGGAAAAGGTGAACGCCGTGCTTTACGAGTCCAAGCTCGTTGGCTACCCCGCGCCGTACAAGAACAAGGTTCGTACCTTCTGCCAGAACCCCGGCGGGTTTGTGAGCCAGGAGAACTACGACAACGACCTTGCGGTGGTAAACGGACATTCCTACAAGGAAAAGAAATCCGACAACACCAACCTTGCAATCCTCGTTTCCCACAACTTTACCTACCCCTTCAACCAGCCCATTGAGTATGCGCAGAAGGTTGGCGAGCTGACCAACATGCTCGGTGCAGGTCACATTATGGTGCAGCGCTACGGCGACATTCTCGACGGAAAGCGTACTTGGGAGAAGGAACTTACTCAGGCGAATGTTCGCCCCACCCTTGTGGACGCGGTGGCGGGAGATATTACCGCTGCGATGCCTTATCGTGCCATGACGAACATTATCAACTTCATTCAGGCGATGGATCAGGTAGTTCCGGGCTTTGCCTCCAACGAAACCCTGCTCTATTCTCCGGAGTTGAAATTTTACAGCAACAAAATCGAGATGGACGCGGACTTTAACACCAACGTAAAAGGGCTGCACTGCCTCGGCGATTCCAGTGGCTGGACTCGCGGACTGATGATGTCCTCCGTTATGGGCGTTCTTATGGGAAGAAAACTTGTGTAAGAAACCCACTTCGACAAAATAATTAAGAGCCTACCGTTATTATAGGGGTAGGCTCTTTTTTGTGCAAAAAACGGAGGTGAAATTATGCCTGTTGATATAGACATTGACGAATGCAGCGTTACCGCTTATCTTTCCGGCGAAATTGACCATCACAGCGCCGCAGAGCTGCGCAGCACCATCGACGAAGCGGTGGAGCACGCATATCCGGAGGTGCTTGTTTTGGACTTCGGAGGAGTCACGTTCATGGACAGCTCCGGAATCGGGCTTGTTATGGGTAGGTGGAAGTTTATGCGTGATATTTCTGGCAGGGTGGTAATCGAAAACGCGCCGAAGGCAATCAAAAAAGTTATGAAAATGTCCGGAATAGAAAAGCTTATTTCTATGCAGGACAAAAAGGAGGGTAGCTTTGTATGAAGCCGATAAATGAAATGAAGCTTTCCTTCGAAGGGCGTTCTTGTAACGAAGGATTTGCGCGCAGCGCAGTCGCCGCATTTGTGGCGGTGCTCGACCCCAACATGGAGGAGCTTTCCGACATAAAAACCGCCGTTTCCGAAGCGGTGACCAACTGCATTGTTCACGGTTACAGGGACAAAATCGGCACGGTTTACATACACGTAAAAATTTTTGAGGGTGCGCGTGTTTCCATAAACATAAAAGACCGGGGCTGCGGCATAGAGGATGTCAAGAAGGCCATGGAGCCGCTGTTCACCACCTGTGAAACAGGGGAAAGGGCGGGGCTTGGCTTTTCGATAATGGGCTCGTTTATGGACAAGCTCAGGGTCAGGTCAAAGCCGGACAGAGGAACCAGCGTCACTCTTGAAAAAATCATCGTGTCGAAAGGAAAATGATATGTCGGTAACTGCAATTACTGACAGCCGGGCAGACAGAGACACGCTTATAACGGAAAATATGGGACTGGTGCATACCTGTGCACACCGCTTTACCGGAAAAGGAATCGAGTACGAGGATTTGTTTCAGGCAGGGTGTATGGGATTAGTGAAGGCATTTGATGCATTCGACCGTGAACGCGGCGTGCGGTTTTCCACCTATGCGGTTCCGGTGATTTTGGGAGAAATCCGTCGGCTTTTCCGTGACGGCGGAACGGTGAAGGTCAGCCGCACGCTGAAGGAGCTTTCCATGAAAACGGCGCGCGAGCGGGAAAAATTTGCGTTCAAAGAGGGACGCGAGCCCACCGTAAAGGAACTGGCGGAGCGCCTTGGCGTAAGCGAGGAGGAGGTTACGGAGGCGGTTTGCGCTGCTGCGCCGGTGGTTTCGCTTACCACGGACGAGGACAGCGGAGGTGGGCAGTCTGATATTCCGGTGGAGTCGCCGGAGGAGCAAATAGCGGAGCGACTTTCGGTGATTCAGGCGGTCTCAGGGCTTGAGGAACGTGACAGAGCCATAGTCCGGTTGCGGTATTACGAGAACAAAACCCAGACGCAAACCGCGGCTGCACTTGGCATGACGCAGGTGCAGGTATCTCGCAGAGAAAAGAAAATTCTCTGTTTACTGCGGCAGGAGCTCAGCGGATGAGGGCGCAAAGCACCAAGGAGATTTGGTAAAAAGTAAACGAAAGAGCATAGGCAAGGGCGGTCTGGAAAAGAAAAATCCGGACCGCCGTTTTTGCGCCCGTTTGCCGCCAAATTGCAACGAGTGCGGCAATACAAGGAGTATAAAAGGTGAAGAATATTACAAAAGAAAAGGCGGAAAACGCAGTAAATTTGTCTCCGAGAAGCAAAAGCGCAGAAAGGCATGCCTCTTTCGCGAACACGCCGCAGACGAGTGCAACTATGCCCTCTTTGCCAATTCCGGTAGGGGCAAAGAGAGGCTCCGCCGCTGTGCCGAGGCAGTAGAGGACGCTTTCCGCGGGAGATTCCACCGGAAGAAAATTTGCATCAAGGTGCGAAAGCAGCCAGATGAAAATCCCGGCGGAAACTATGACAGAGGCGGCTTTTGCCGCAAAGGCGCGGCAGCGCAGGGCGGTTTCTGTGAGGATGCTTTTTATTGACGGCAGGCGCAGCGGCGGCAGCTCTAACAAAAAGCCCTGCTCGGCGGAGCCCTTTGCCATAAGGCAGAACACCGCGCCCACGGACATGCTCAAAAGGTAAATCCCGACCACGAAAAGCCATGGCGACCTTCGGAAAAGCGCCGATGCGAAAAATGCGTAAACAGGGAGCTTTGCGCTGCATGGGACAAAGGGCAGAGCGGAAATAAGGCGGCGGCGCTCCGGGAGATTTGCTCCCTTTGCGGCAAGCGCCGCCGGAACGGTGCAGCCAAGCCCCAAAAGCAGCGGGATAACGGCGAAGCCGCTAAGCCCGAAGCGCCGCAGAACCTTGTCGGTAACGAAAGCGGCACGGGCAAGGTAGCCGCTTTCCTCCAGTGCGGAGATGAAGAAAAACAGCAGCGCAAGCTGCGGCAAAAAGCTTATCACCTTGCCGAAGGAGGCAAGCGCACCCTCGGAGAAAACTCCGGCGGCAGTTTCGGAAAAGCCCATGAGCATCAGGAAATCGAGTAGCCGCGCGGCGGCGTGCTCAAAAAAGCCGTCGATTAAATCCGTGAGCACGCAGGCGGGAAATCCGAACGCCAAAACGAGCACCGTGAGCACCGCAGCAATACAGCAAAAGAACGAGAAGCGGCTTTCGCTTAAAAAGTGGTCAAGGCGGTCGGCTTTTTCGCTTTCTCGCCCGGCGGAAAAGCAGCGGGAGCAAAGCTCCTTGGCAAGGGAGCGAAATTCCGCCGGGGAGTGCCGCGACGCTTTGCAGGGCTTTGGGGAGCAGGCGGCGGAAACAAGAGCGGAAACGCCGCTTTGCTGTCGTGCACTGATTAAGAAGCAGGGTATGCCGAGGGCAGCGGAGAGAGCGGCGACATCCGCACTGCCGCCGCGGCGAGTAAGCTCGTCGGCAAAGTTCACGGCGGCGACGGTGGGCACGTCGGTGCTCAAAATTTCGAGCAGAAGAAAAAGCCCCTGCTCCGGGTGAACGCCGTCGATTACGACGATTACGCAGTCTGCGCCCTTTCGGCGCAGAAATTCTCCGGCGGCGCGTTCCTCCGGGCGTTCGGAAAAAAGCGAATATGCGCCGGGTAAATCCACAACGGCAAAGTCGTTGTTTTGGCGCAGAGCGCCGTATTTTTTCTCCACGGTAACGCCGGGACGATTGCCCACCGCACCGCGGCTTTTTGTGATGAGATTAAAAAGAGTGGTCTTGCCGCAGTTCGGCGCTCCGGCAAGGGCGATGATCTTTTTCATATTATACCTTAATTATAATGGCGGCGCTTTTGGCTGTGTGCCGCACTTAACACAATGTGTGGATTTGAGCACGAAGAGATTTGCCACAGAAAGGCGGGGCTCGTTTTGAGCAGTGGGCGCCGAAATAAAATTTTTATACCCTACTTGTTTAGTAGAGTATTGACATGAGTGTGATTTTGGATATAATAATCTATGTGTTAAGGAGGCGAAAAAATGACAGAAGAAAAATTTTCGGTTACCGGAATGAGCTGCGCTGCATGCAGCGCACGTGTGGAGCGCGCCGTTTCCGGTACTACAGGAGTTGAAAAAGCGGATGTAAACCTGCTGACCAACTCTATGACCGTAAAATATGACGAATCGGTTTGCTCAAAAAACGACATTATCGCCGCAGTTGTGAACACAGGCTACAGCGCTGCGCCAATGGCGGCGCTGCCGGATAAGGGCAGCGTAACTTCCGCCGCGGAAAAGGCGGCAGATTCCCTTAAAAAGCGGCTTATCGCTTCGCTGATAATCCTTGTTCCGCTGATGTGGCTTACCATGGGGCACATGGTTGGGCTTCCGCTGCCGAAATTCCTAAGCGGCGGCGAAGGTGCGTTCAACATGGCGTTGGCGCAGCTTGTACTTTCCGGCGTGATTCTTGTAATCAACAGAAAATACTTCGTGAACGGCGCAAAAAATCTTGTGCGGCTTTCTCCGAATATGGATTCGCTTATTGCCGTGGGAGCGGGAGCTTCTTATATTTACGGAATTTATGTGACCATTAAAATTGCCGAAGCGGTTTTTGCAGGTGAGTTACATATGGCGCATGAGCTCGTGATGGGGCTGTATTTCGAGGGAGCGGGGATGATAGTCACCCTAATAGATGTGGGCAAATACCTTGAGGCAAGGTCGAAATCCCGCACTTCCGACGCGCTTTCGAAGCTTATTGACATGACGCCGGACACCGCCACAGTCATTCGCGGCGGCGAGGAGCAGACCATTCCGGCGGAACAGGTCGTTGCGGGCGATGTTGTTCTTGTTCGTCCCGGACAGAAAATTCCGGTGGATGGCGTTATAATTGAGGGAACCTCTGCAGTGGACGAATCCGCCCTTACAGGGGAGAGTATGCCTGCGGAAAAGGCGGAAGGGGACAGAGTTTACTCCGCGACAATCAATAAGAGCGGATTTATCAAATTCACCGCCGAAAAAGTCGGCAGCGACACCGCCTTTGCAAAGATAATCCGCCTTGTAGAGGACGCTTCCTCCTCAAAAGCGCCTATCGCACGCTTTGCGGACAAGGTTTCGGGAATTTTTGTACCCACCGTCATCGGAATCGCCATAGTCACATTCATTGTGTGGATGCTGACTGGCGCGGAGCTCTCGTTCGCACTGACCAGTGCAATTTCTGTGCTCGTGATTTCCTGCCCGTGCGCGCTTGGCCTTGCAACGCCCGTCGCCATCATGGTTGGAACCGGAAAGGGTGCGGAGAACGGAATTTTGATTAAATCCGCAGAATATCTTGAGTACGCGGGTACCATCGACACGGTGGTTTTTGACAAAACGGGAACCCTTACTGAGGGCGTGCCGGAGATAAAGGACATTGCCACCTCTGATAATGTGACCGAGCAGGAGCTTCTTTCCATCGCCGCGAGCATCGAGAGCAAGAGTGAGCACCCGCTTGCTGCCGCCGTGCTCAAAAAGGCGGAGGAGAAAAAAGCACTCGTGCTCAATGTGGAAAACTTCGGTTCCGCCGCCGGAAAAGGCGTGTTCGGAGAGATAAACGGCGTAAAATATTACGTTGGCAGCCGCCGGATTATGGATTCTCTCGGCTGTGATGTTTCCTCTTTTTCGGAGTTTGAGCACGAGGCTGCTGAACGCGGTATGACGCCGCTTTATGTATCGCGAGAGGGCATGCTCATCGGTGTTCTTGCCGCTGCGGACAGAGTTCGCAGAAGCTCAAAGCATGCGGTGGAAGCCCTTAAAAAGATGAATGTGGAAACGGTTATGCTCACCGGCGATACGAAGGCGGCAGCGAACGCCGTTTGTAAGGAGCTTGGCATCGGTGAAGCCATCGCCGAAGTGCTTCCGGAGGACAAGGAACGCAAAATTGCTGAGCTTTCCGCCGCCGGACGGCACGTTGCTATGGTCGGCGACGGCATCAACGACGCGCCCGCGCTTGCCCGCGCCGATGTGGGTATTGCCATAGGAGGCGGTACGGACGTCGCTATGGACTGCGCCGACATTGTTCTTGTTCAAAGCGACCCCGTGGGTGCGGCGAAGGCCATTTTGCTCTCCCGCGCCGTGGTGAAGAACATAAAGGAGAACCTGTTTTGGGCGTTTTTCTACAACTGTCTGGGAATTCCGCTGGCGGCGGGGGTGTTTTATAGCCTGCTGCATTGGCAGATAAGCCCGATGTTTGCGGCGGCGGCAATGAGCCTTTCCTCCGTCTCCGTTGTGACCAACGCCCTGCGCTTAAAGCGCCTGAACCTCAATCTTGAAAAATCCGCTGCGGAAGAACCGCAGCCGGAAATAAACGAACCCGAAGAAAAGGAGAACACTATGAAAGCAGAAATTAAAATTGACGGTATGATGTGTATGCACTGCGTTGCCCATGTGGAGGAGGCTCTGCGCAGCGTTGCGGGAGTTACCGAGGCAAAGGCCGACCTTGCGAAGAACACGGCGTTTGTGGAATACGAAGCCCCGGCGACCTTGGAGCAGCTTGAAGAAGCCGTTGCCAAGGCGGGCTATACCGTGGTGAAATGAGATAAGCTTCGGCGATTGCGGCGGGGAAAATGCTCCGCCGCAATTTCCGAGGGAAAATTGCAAAATATTTTACCAAAAGCCCTTGACAAACACCTCGGAATAGTGTATAGTATTAGCGTTGCCCACCGATGTGGGATGTATGAGCCATTAGCTCAGTTGGCAGAGCACTTGACTTTTAATCAAGGTGCCCGGGGTTCGAATCCCCGATGGCTCACCATGAAAAATCCTTGAAACCTATGCGGTTTCAAGGATTTTTTGTTATGCGGAAAAGAGGGGAATGGCAGAGAGTTTTCTAACACTTTTCTAACACTCAAAGAAGGGCGCCTGAAATATCGTTTACCATATCGTTTTTGCGCGAAGTATCGAGGTGCCCATAGACATTTGCGGTGGTATAGATATTTGAATGACCCATAAAATCCTGAATATCTTTTATGTGGTAGCCTGCGGCAATGAGCATGCTGGCACAACTGTGTCGAAGCTCATGAAATCGTATTTTGGGAAGATGGTTTTTCTTTAGCAGCCAGCTGAAATGACCGGAAACATAGTTCGGCGAATAAGGGACGCCGTTTGTCCATTTGAAAATGTAGTTGTTATTTTGATATTCTTTGCCGAATAGCCTGCGATTTTCTTCTTCCTTTTCTTTTAGAGAGCGGAACATATCTTTTTCCTTTTCGGACATGGCAAAGGAACGATAACTTGATGCATTCTTTGTCTTATCTTTGGCGATGGTTTTTGTTACAACAGAAATTACATGCTTTATGGTAACGCGGTTATTTTCAAAATCAATGCTGTCCCACCGAAGTCCCAAAACTTCGCTTCGGCGAAGCCCGTAAAGGGTGGCGATGATAATTAAATCGTGCAGCTCGTCACCATCAATCGCGTCGAACAATGCCTTTATCTCTGATTTTGTGTAGAACTTCGCTTCAAAACGTTCCACCTTTGGAATTATGACAAATTCACTTGGATTGCCGTCTATAAGCTTCTTGCGGCGAGCGTAAGCAAGGGTTTGACGAAGAATATTCATGTGGTGCTTAAGAGAATTGGGCGAAAGACCACCTTTGCCATCGCGCCTGCCGGATTCAAGCTTTGTATCAACATATTCCTGAAGAACATCGCATGAGATATCGCAAAGCCTTGTGCCACGCACCTCAAAATACGGAATAATGTGCGCTTTGGCAAGCAGCTCGTACCCTTGAAAAGTAACGATATCCACCTGCTTTGAAATATACTTTAACCAAACCTTTACATACTCTGAAAAAGCAAGGTCGCTTTTTGGATGGCCGCTTTCCGCTTCATATTTGGCAAGCGTTTCACGCAAAAGCTTTTCAGCATTGCGCTTGTTTCCTTTTACATCAAGGTTTGTGCTTATCCACTTTTGCTTTCGCTTTCCGTTTTCATGCAAATTTAAAATGAGATAATATTTGCCGTCTTTTACTTGTATGTTTCCTGTCATTATCAATCCCCCTTTTATGATTTATAGCTTTGGCGCGCGGATTGCAGGTAGTCCGTTACACAGCATTTCGGAATAATTATTTTTGTGCCTATGCGCTTAAAACCGATTTCACTTTTGTTTATCATCCTGTACATGGAATTAAGACCTATTCTCAAAATTTCGGCTGTTTGTGATGGAGTAAGAACATCCGGATAATTATCAAGCATATATAACCCCCTCTCTATTTTATATAACTGTCGCCGTAGCGGGCAGCGGCAGAGTAACCATTACGGTTTCCTCGCCATTTGTGGCAGATGCTTTCTCCGCAAGGAACTTCCCATAACCCGGAATTTTTCTGCACAGCCAGCGGATAAGCTCCTCGGAACAGCCAATACGCCGAAAGTTGGGACAACCTTCGATTACGGAAAGCCAGTCCATAAGGATATCGTACATACGCTTCGACGGAATTAACAGGTATATCATTTCTCCGTTTCGGATGGCGCTGCGCCAGATAAATTGCACCATTTCAGAAAGCCCATAGGCGTTGTTCGGAACGGCTGCGCCGAATTGCCCGAAATATTTGTTGATGTTCGGGTTCATATAACGGTTCACAAAATAGCCGACGGCGGTAGCGTTACTGAATTCGTTGCTCGCACGGCGGTTGCACGCCACGAAATGCTTTTTCATAGAATTGCTCGAAATCGCATCGGCAAAATCTTTGAATGTGGTGTAGATATATTCGCGCCCGTTTTGTGAACTGCGCCTTGCGAAAAGACGGGCGGCTTTGCCAAGCTCCGAAAGCAACTCTTTTGGAGCATTCCTGTACCACGAAAAGCTTAGGTATGCTTTGCCATGCCTTTTGGCGAAATCGTCTCGCCCGCGGTCGAAGCAGATGAGCTCTCGTATTCCGACGGACGGCACGAAGGGCTGTTCCTCCGGCGTGAGCATTTTTGCGTCGCCGCTGCTGTCTATGTACCAGTAGTCGTAATTTATCCCCTCGGACTTGAGGTACGCGCAGGTTATGCTGGCTTCCCACAGATAGGTGAGAATGAACACGTCTTTCGCCTGCCTGAAAAGGTCGAGCGGAACGGCAGAAAACAAGCTTTCGATTTTTCCGTTTTCGTCGACGAAGGCACGCACGCAGCCGTTGGTAATGGCGGAATAAAGTGCTTCATAAGCATCACCAAGGTATTTTTCCCTGCTGTTCCAGTGAACGCACCGGTGCTCATCCGCAGAGACGAGATTTGCCTTTGTCAGTACGGCAATGTCTTGGGTGTGCTGCTCAAACTCGCTGAAAAGGTCGGGGCTTTCGTCGAAAATTACGCTGTATGATTGCTCCGCTATCGTCTCAATAACATCTCTGTGCCAGACCATAACATTCTTCACAAGCGCGTGCGTAGTGGCAATATTTTTCCCGCCTTTTACGGCAAAATCAAAGTACGGCCACTTGGCAATGTGCTCCTCTTCGCTGCCGCCGTCACCGGGCGGTTCGTAAAAATCACGCCCAAAGCAAGCCAGCGTAATCCTGTGCGCCTCATCAAGATACGGCGCGGCGTAGATAAATTTTTCGCCTCCCTGTGAGCATATAAAGTTTATCGCGGCGGTGGTTTTTCCCGATCCCATTATGGAATCAACAACGTGTACTATAGGCATCAGCCTCCTTTTTCACAATAAGAACAAATGTTCTATAAAATTTAATCAAAGAATTTCTCCTTTCGCAATCTGCTAATGCGGAGCGCCAAAATGTCCGTTTTTGCCAATAAAAAATACGAAGAGTATAAATCTTCGCTGTGAGAGTATTATACCACGGATCTGAAATCTGTCAAGATAGTTTCACCCTAAAAAATGGCAGAAAAATGGTGAACAAATTGTAAATTATTGAAAAAGTAAAATTGTGATGGTCAAAATTTACCTTGAGCCTTGAAAAACGGCTTAGTTATGCGGAAAACAGGGCGCTGTATTATAATATATAAAGGAAAAACTCTTCTTCCCGTACAGGCATAAAACTTAAAATAGCGCAAGGGCTAAAGTGAATCCGGCTTAAAAATGAACCAAGAAACTATTCTGTAGGGAAGTGGGACTGAGCTTGCCGCGCTTTGCCAGTACGGATTAAATCCTTTCTTTGCAAACAGCCAAGCTTTTTGATGAGCGCCGCAATATTTATTGTAGTGACCTGCTCCGCCAGAATCATGCTGGGGCAGGAGAGACCGTTGGCGGCGTTTGGCTGAATGACCACATGAGTGGGAAGATGTAATGCCTTTAACTTTGATGTAAGCGGAAGAATTTCAGAGCTTTCTCTATATAAATATACTTTTTGTAAATAGCCTGTCGAAGGCGCATTTGCGTCGTATAGGCTAAAAAAACGACCCCCGGGGTGCTTTTACAAGTAGAGCGGCGGCGCAGCCGCCGCTCTACACCGGTGTAATAAATCCTTTATATTCTGCGAAAATA
>USFO01000006.1 GCA_900553955.1 uncultured Oscillospiraceae bacterium | reverse complement strand
CTGTTTTTGCCGCGGATATATATCTTCGCCGTGCAAAAAATATGCTTGAGGAGGTGGCGAATTTGTTTTACAAAATTTACAGGCGAAGCGCCTGCGTTTTTACCGCCGTAATTGCGGTTTTGATGAGCGCGGTGCTCGCCTTTCAGCAGCTTTTGCCGGACAGATACTTCACCGCAAGCGGCGAGAATCTTGCTTTCAGCTCATCATACAAAAATCTTGTGACCTTCGGCGGCTCCAAAGCTTCCACCGAAGTTATAAGCCACAGCGCAAGCTCTTATTCCACACAACTCCGGCTGCTTGGAATTATTCCGATAAAAAGCGTCCATGTGGAAGTCACGGACGACACAACCGTTACCGTCTGCGGCAGTCCGTTCGGCATAAAGATGTTCACCGACGGCGTGCTCATCGTGGGACTTTCCCGGGTTTCCGCCGAACACGGCTTTGTCTGTCCCGCTGTTGAATGCGGAATTTCTGAGGGTGACATTATCTGCTCCGTCAACGGCGAAAAGGTTTATACAAATGAAGATGTTGCCTTGAGCATCAGCAATTCCGGCGGTTCGGCTTTGAGCATGCTCATAAAGCGCGGCGAAAAAATGAGCACCGTTTCGGTAACTCCCGTGCTCACCTCCGAAGGCGATTACAAAATCGGGGTGTGGGTGCGCGACAGCTCCGCCGGAATAGGCACTCTGACTTTTTACGACTCCGAAAGCATGGGCTTCGCGGGACTGGGGCACGCCGTTTGCGACATTGATACTGGAGAAGCCCTTTCCCTTTTAAGCGGCGAGGTAGTTCCCGCCACCGTAAACAGGGTCAAAAAGGGTGCCGCCGGCGCTCCCGGAGAGCTTTGCGGAAGCTTTTTGAGCACCGAAGCCATGGGTACGATTTTGCAAAACGGCGAAGCCGGCGTTTACGGAGTTTTGAGCACTGCGCCCTCCGGAACAGTTCTTCCCATCGCTCCCAAGCAGGAGGTTCACGAGGGCGCCGCCGTAATTCTTTCCACCGTAAGCGGCAACACGCCTAAGGAATACGAAATCAACATCGAAAAAATCTCTCTTACGGAAAACACCCTCACAAAAAACATGGTTATAAAGGTCACCGACCCGAAGCTGATTAAAGCCACCGGCGGAATTGTTCAGGGTATGAGCGGTAGCCCGATTATTCAGGACGGAAAGCTCGTAGGTGCGGTTACCCATGTTTTTGTCAACGACCCGACGAAAGGCTACGCCATTTTTGCGGAGAATATGTATTCCGTTTCTTGCGAAGCAAAATAAAGCCCTCTCCTCGCCCCTTTGGGGCTTTTTCTGTTTAGCTGCAATGTTTCGTGCTGCAAGCTCAAAACGCAATTCGACATTAAAAAACAATATTTTTTTGTTAAACCCGTTTTTTTGGCCTTTTTCCCTGACTTTTTAGCATAATACACAAAAATCACGCAGAAATTTTGTGTAAAAAAACTATTGTAAAATTGTGTAATTTCGTTGACATTTTGTAATTTTGTGGTATTATTATATCCGGAAGTTACATAAATTCCCACCGGAATTTTCGACCGCACCTGCGAGCTTTCCGGCTGTAAAAACTTTTTTCGTGCGGAGAAAGAGTAGGAAATGGACAAGAAAATAAAAATAATAATTTCTGACGACGACATGGATTTTTGCTGCTCCTGTTCGGAAGCACTTGGCACCGGATTTTTTGCCGAGTTTGTTGAGCGCGACGGCGACAAACTTTCCGCCACTATTCTAAGCCAAAAACCCGACATCGTAATCTGCAATGCTTTTATGCAAAATCTTGATATGCTCGGCGTAATCAAGCAAAGCTGTGATGTTTTGAGTGAAAATTCTCCTCTTTTTATTGCTATAATTCCTTCCGACAG
The DNA here is from genome assembly GCA_900553955.1 of uncultured Oscillospiraceae bacterium. Lineage (GTDB taxonomy): Bacteria > Bacillota > Clostridia > Oscillospirales > Ruminococcaceae > UMGS1668. Next base: position 28,898 of record USFO01000006.1, on the reverse strand, counting down.
CGCCATCGTCGAGCGTGAGCTTCTCTCCGGCGGCGCCGCCTATTGCTTTATAAAGCCCATCAACTGTGCAACCCTTGCTGAACGCATAAAAAGCTTCTGTGTAAATTCTTTAAGCGCCGCGGATTCAAAAACTCAAAATGATACCAACCTTGAAGTTGTGATTACAGATATAATTCACCAAATCGGAGTACCCGCACACATCAAAGGCTATCACTATCTGCGCGAAGCCATCATGATGGCCGTTGACGACATCGACATAATGAATTCCGTTACAAAGTGCCTCTACCCTTCCGTCGCCAAAAAGCATGGCACAACCTCTTCCCGCGTCGAACGTGCCATTCGACACGCCATCGAGGTTGCTTGGGATCGCGGCGATGTGGATGTGCTCAATTCTTACTTTGGGTACACAATCCACAGCGGCAAAGGCAAACCCACCAACAGCGAATTTATCGCGCTTATTGCCGATAAGCTCCGCGTAAATATGAAAACCGCCTGAATAATATTCTCACAAGAATCCCGTGCTCAAAATGAGCACGGGATTCTTTATTACCTGTTGCTTTTTTCTGTTAAATTCGGCTCGCCGACGATAATACATTATTTTGTGAATATCGCACAATTTTAAGCTTTAATCTTCCTATAACCCAGTTAGCACTTTTCAACAAAACTTATTTACATTTCAATATTTTAATGTTATCATATTCTTTGAAAGGAGATGATTTCCTTTGCGCTATGCTCATATATCCGAGGACGGAAGAAAGCAAGCCGTCAGAGAGCACCTTACGGCGGTAGCCAAGCTTTCCGGGAAGTTTGCAAGCAGCTTTTCCGCAGCGGAAGAAGGTCGCGCAACCGGCTGTGCCCATGACATAGGAAAATGCAGCAATGAATTTAAAAAGCGGCTTCACGGCGGCCCGAAGGTTGACCACTCCACCGCCGGAGCGAAGGAACTGCTCAAGTTAATTGATATTCCCGGCGCGCTCTGCGTTGCCGGGCATCACGGCGGGCTTCCGGATTTGGGAAGCAAAGTCGATGTTGACGGAAAATCGCTTTACGCAAGGGTGAAAAAACAGATACCCGATTACAGCGAATATGTGAATGAAATAAGTATTCCTCTCGTCCCTCCCGATAAAAAAATCCCTTTCCGTCCAAAGGACTTATTTGAAGTGGCGTTTTACACCAGAATGCTTTATTCCTGCCTTACGGACGCCGATTTTCTCGATACGGAAGCCTTTATGTCCGATAAAAGCATCACTCGCGGAAACTTTGATTCCATAGAACAGCTTAAAGATAAGCTTACCGAGTACATAAAAAGATTTTCCCGACCGAAGAATTCCCTTGATTTTTTACGAACAAAAGTTCTCAATGCCTGCATTGATTTCGGAAAGAGCCGCCCTCGTGGAGTGTATTCCCTTACCGTTCCCACCGGAGGCGGAAAAACCGTTTCAAGCCTTGCCATGGCGATAAATCACGCCGCCGCAAACGGTGCGGAGCGGATAATCTATGTTATTCCTTATGTAAATATAATCGAGCAAACCGCAGATAAATTCCGCGAAATATTCGGCGAAGAAAATGTTCTTGAACACCACTCTGCCGCGGAATTATCCGATTATGACGACTGCGGCGAAGACCCTGTCAAGCGCCGCCTGCGCCTCTCCACGGAAAACTGGGACGCTCCGATAATCGTGACCACCAATGTGCAGTTTTTTGAATCCCTGTACGGAAGCAGAGTTTCAAAATGCAGAAAGCTTCACAATATCGCAAACAGCGTAATTGTGTTCGACGAAGCGCAGATGATACCCACCGATTATCTTCTTCCCTGCGTCTACGCCATAGCCGAGCTTACCAAACATTATAACTGCACCGCAGTGCTTTGCACTGCCACTCAGCCGTCGTTAAACCCTTTCTTTGCGGAACGAGGAGTATCTGTAACGGAAATTTATCCCGACACAAAAGAGCTTTTCTCCGCCTTAAAGCGAACTACGCTCATAAATGCGGGCGAGCTTTCCTGTGATGAGCTTGCGGAAAGAGTTCGTTCGGAAAGCCATGTTCTTGTGGTTTCTCAAACCCGAAAACAAGCTGCGGAGCTTTTCTCACTTTTGCCGGAGGATGGGCGCTTTCATCTCTCCACCCTTACGACTCCCGCAGACCGCCGGCGGATAATAAGCGAAATCCGGGAGCGCCTTTCTCAAGGTCTTCCGTGCCGGGTTGCCGCCACTTCCCTTGTGGAAGCGGGCGTCGATTTGGATTTTGACATTGTTTTTCGCGCCGAGGCAGGGCTTGACTCGATTCTTCAAGCTGCGGGGCGCTGCAACCGTGAGGGCAGGCACTCGGCCGAGGAAAGTATTGTTTATGTTTATAAGCCCGTCGGAAACGCTCCGAAGCTTATCGGCAAGAACATAGCCATATTCCACGAAATCGAGCGTGGCTTTGAGGATTTGTCCTCTCCGGAAGCCGTAAAATCATATTTTGACGGAATACATAACCTGCAAAAGGACTCTTTGGACAAGAAAAAAATTATTGATATTACAAACTGCGGCTATAACGGAAGCGCACTTCCTTTCGGTGAAATATCCTTGCGCTTCAAGCTTATCGACAACGACACTGCCTCTGTTTTCGTTCCCGAAAACAGTGATGCCGCGGCAATCGCAGAGGAGTTTTTCTCCGGGAACTTTTCGAGGAAGCTTTTCAGAAGCGCCTCAAAATACTGCGTAAATATCTATGTAAACGAGTACAAAAATCTCCTCTCAGAGGGGCAGATAATCGAGATTTCCGATAATTTCGCCGTGCTCATAAATGAAAACCTGTATAGCCGCGAAAGCGGTCTTAATATCCATGAAGCAAGCGGGGACGCTTTCATAATATAAAAAGGAAGTGGTGAATTTGTCTGTAAAATTTGAAGTATGGGGCGATTATGCACTGTTTTCCCGCCCCGAATTTAAGGTGGAACGATGCAGCTACGATGTAATCACGCCCTCGGCCGCCAGAGGAATACTCGAAGCCGTGTATTGGCATCCCGGTCTGCGGTACAAAATCGACCGGATATGGGTATTAAACCCCATAAAGTTTGACAATATACGCAGAAACGAAGTGAAATCCAAAATACCGTACAGCGCGGCAAAATCCGCGGCGTTCGGCGGAAAAATGCCGTCACTTGTTACATCATCCGACATTCAGCAGCGCGCCTCCACCCTGCTGCGTGATGTCCACTATGTTATTGAGGCTCATTTTGAGATGACGGATAAAGCAAACTCAAGCGACAATGAATGCAAATTCTGCGACACAATTCGCCGCCGCCTTGAACAGGGAAAAAACTTTCACCAACCGTATTTCGGCTGCCGCGAATTTCCCGCAAATATTGCCCCGTTCAGCGGAACACCAAAGGTTGCGCCCGAGCTTATGGGTGAAAAAGACCTCGGTTATATGCTGTATGACATGGATTTTTCCGACCCGAAAAATATCCGTCCCCAATTTTTCCGCGCTGTTATGAAAGACGGTCTTATTGACCTTCGTGATTGCGAGGTGAAAGAATGATAATAAAGGCTCTTTCGGATTATTACTATTCTCTTCTTGAAAAAGGCAAAGATATACCTGTTTCCGGGTGGTGCTACGAGAAAGTTTCTTATGCCCTTTTGATAACCGATGAAGGCGAGCTTGCCGAGGTCGTTTCCCTGTTCGAGAAGGAAACCGATGCAAATGGAAAAAGCAAAATTATTCCGTCAAAAATACTCGTTCCGGAAAGAGTAATTCGTACTGCCGCCATATCGTCGAACTTTTTATGCGACAAGCCGGATTATATGCTCGGAATAAGCGAACCTGCCGACAAAAAGAATACTGCGCGTTTTGAGGCTTGCCGGGAACTGCACCGCAGTATTCTTGACAAGGTCAATACCCCGGAGGCTGCCGCCGTGCTCAAATTCTTTGATTTATGGAATCCCGAAAAAGCGCATGAGCATCAGGCTTTGAAGGACTGCTTTGAAGATGTTTGCACCGCAGGCAATCTGATTTTCATGTATCATGGCAGGTACATAACGGATTACGAAAGCATAAAAAGCGCTTGGAACAGTCGTAAAAACGGCGGCGAAACCGGCCTTTGTATGGTAAGCGGTCAGCACCGTGAGATAGCAAAGCTGCATACTCAAATACGCGGCGTCCGCGGTGCTCAATCCTCCGGCGCCTCAATGGTATGCTTTAATAACGATGCGGTTGAATCCTACGGAAAGCACAACAGTCAGGCTCTCAATGCACCGGTGAGCAAGGATATTATGTTCGCCTACACCACCGCACTGAGCTATATGCTTGCAAACAGGGAGCACAATGTAATTTCGTTTGATAATTTGACAATTTTCTGCTGGGCGAAGTCCGCGGAGGACGAATACTCCGATGTTATGCGTGTTTTATACGGTATGCCGTCGCCCATTAGCGAAAATGATGTAACCCATGTAATATCCGAGCTTGCAAAGGGACATAGGGTCGATATTTCCGGAATGGTTCTCGCCCCCGATGAGGAATTTTACATTCTCGGAATTTCTCCGAATGCCTCTCGCCTTTCAGTTCGCTTCTTTCTGAAAAACAGCTTCGGAAGCTTCGCCAAAAATATAGACGAGCACTACAAACGGCTTGAAATCATATCCTCCGGTGCGATCGGCAAAATACCGTCAATCGGCGGAATGCTTAAAGAAACCGTTCGTGACAAAAAGAAAGACGAGCCGGAGCCGACTCTTGCGGCAGCGGTGCTCAAAGCAGTATTCAACAACACCGTATATCCCGCAAGCCTCTTTTTCGGCGTTATAAAGCGCCTTAAAGCGGACAAGAGCATAACCCGCTCCAGAGCCGCAATTATAAAGGCTTATCTTATTAAAAACAGTACAAATAAAAAACTCAAGGAGGCGCTTACATTGGAGCTTAATGATGAATGCAAATATACGCCCTATCTTTTGGGGCGCGCATTTGCGGTTTGTGAAAAAATACAGAAGGACGCATATCCCTCTCTCAATTCCACAATCAAAGACAGGTATTTCGATTCCGCCTGTGCAACCCCGGCTCTTGTATTTCCGCAGATACTCAAGCTTAAAAACTGCCACATAAAACTTATTAAGCGCGACCGTCCCGGTTTGGCGATATATTATGAAAAAACTCTCTCGGAAATACTTTCTTCCGTGGACTCCGGATTTCCTAAGTCGCTTAATATGGAAGAACAAGGCGTATTCATTTTAGGATATTATCATCAAACCCAAAAATTTTATGCAAAGAAAGAGGAGGAATAAATCATGTCCGAAGCTATTAAAAACCGTTACGAATTCATTATCCTTTTTGACGTTGAAAACGGAAACCCAAACGGCGACCCAGATTCCGGCAATATGCCCCGCGTAGACCCGGAAACAAACCAAGGTATCGTCACCGATGTTTGCCTTAAAAAGAAAATCCGCAGATATGTAGAAACCGTAAAAGAGGATATTCCCGGTTACGCTATTTATATCCGTGACGACGCTCCCCTCAACAGCAAAGATAACAAAGCCTTTGAAGCCGTCGGCGTAAACCCCAAGGATCCCAAAAAAGCCGCAAAGGAAGACCCTGATTTTGAGATAAAGCTTCGTGACTTTATGTGCAAAAACTATTTTGACATTCGCACCTTCGGTGCCGTCATGACAGGATTTGTTTCCGCAAAGCTCAACTGCGGTCAGGTATGCGGACCCATTCAGCTCGGCTTCGCCCGCTCCATGGACCCTATTATTCAGCAGGATATAACCATTACTAGAACCGCTCAGGCAACCGAAAAAGACTTTAGTGAAAAGGGTTCCCACACCATGGGCGAAAAATTCATTGTTCCCTATGCGCTTTACCGTGCTCACGGATATATTTCCGCAAATCTTGCGCGCAAAACCACCGGTTTCTCCGACGAAGACCTTGAGCTTTTGTGGAACGCTATTATAAATATGTTCGAATACGACCATTCCGCCGCAAGAGGAAATATGGCGGTGAGAAAGCTCATTATCTTTAAGCACGACAGCGAGCTCGGCAGCGCCCCCGCTCACAAGCTTTTTGATCTCGTCACCGTAAAGAGGGCCGATGAAGAAAAGCCCGCACGTTCCTTTAATGATTACATTGTAAATATAGACGAATCCCGTCTTCCCGAACATATAAGCGTTATTTGCAAGGACTGATTTTATGGAATACAGTGAAGATGATTTTCTTCCGTTAAGCGGAATTCAGCACTTTTCGTTTTGTCGGCGGCAATAGCTGACACAGATTTTCTGTGCCTTTCGCACCTCAAAAAAGCTGTTTTTTCGCAAATATTTATTTTATTATGCCTTCTATCCGGTGATAATTGTGCTCTATTTACAATTATCAGTCAGCCTTACGGCGTAATATTATGAATTTTTACTGTCGCCCTCCTCGCGGAGGGCGTGGATTGAAATATAGTAGCTGTCCTTTCTTATTTTACTCATCCTGCACTCGTCGCCCTCCTCGCGGAGGGCGTGGATTGAAATCGCTGTTTATCTCGATGAAGTCGGAATTTCCTTTGGTCGCCCTCCTCGCGGAGGGCGTGGATTGAAATTTTATTTTTGTTTTTTGCAGACGATTGGTCAAGTCGCCCTCCTCGCGGAGGGCGTGGATTGAAATTTTCGGCAGCGGTCAAACCGCCGTTACAGGCTCGTCGCCCTCCTCGCGGAGGGCGTGGATTGAAATAGGTAACATAAGCCGCAGGGCAGGTTGACAGCTTGGTCGCCCTCCTCGCGGAGGGCGTGGATTGAAATTGCACTTCGGTCATTTTAGAAGCGTCTTTTATAGTCGCCCTCCTCGCGGAGGGCGTGGATTGAAATGGGTATGGTAATCCATTTGAAAAAATGGTAAGGTCGCCCTCCTCGCGGAGGGCGTGGATTGAAATATCATTATAAGACTGGCAAAAGCTGGAATTTTAGGTCGCCCTCCTCGCGGAGGGCGTGGATTGAAATTGCGAATCAAACCTATGCCGAGACCGACAAAAGGAGGTCGCCCTCCTCGCGGAGGGCGTGGATTGAAATCTGCAACATCGGACTGCAAAAGCGTCACGTCTGAGGTCGCCCTCCTCGCGGAGGGCGTGGATTGAAATGGACAACTGGAATAATTTTTGGAAATTCGTTTCCGGGTCGCCCTCCTCGCGGAGGGCGTGGATTGAAATGAGTACGACGATGACGGAAAACTCGTCGGAATCCCCCGTCGCCCTCCTCGCGGAGGGCGTGGATTGAAATAATAACTGGATTTATCATTTCTTAACCCCCTCAGTCGCCCTCCTCGCGGAGGGCGTGGATTGAAATTGCCATATCTCTGCCACAAGTAGGAATAAATCGCTGTCGCCCTCCTCGCGGAGGGCGTGGATTGAAATGGATAATACGGGACGACGGCAAAGCCTCTCGTTGGTCGCCCTCCTCGCGGAGGGTGTACACCTCAAACAGCGCCAAATTACATTTGCTGCACACATCTACGAAAGAAGGTTAAATATGCTAACGGAAAATCATAAGCGACCTCGGCAAAATCCAATATCAGCTCCGGCGAGGGGGCTTAAACCGTCTTGATGTAATACCAAAAAATGCGTGCCTTTCGGCACGCATTTTGTTTGCCGCACTGTCCGTGCTCAAATTCGTATTAGGAAAAGAATAGGTGCTCAACCAGTATTTTAATTCCGAGGCAGATGAGCACGGCGCCGCCGAAAAATTCGGCTTTTGCTTTGTATTTTGCTCCGAATACGCTGCCGATTTTAATTCCGGCAGCGGAGATTACAAAGGTTGTGCAGCCGATAATGGCTATCGCAAACCAAATGTTTACCTGGAGGAAAGCAAATGTAATGCCGACGGCAAGCGCGTCAATGCTTGTCGCCACCGCAACCATGAGCATGCTCATAAACGAGAAGGAGGCATTCTGCTTTTCGCTGTCCTTGTCAAATGATTCCTTTATCATGTTAGCCCCGATGATTGAAAGCAGAATAAACGCAATCCAGTGGTCAATGCTGGTGACATACTGCTCGAATGTCGAGCCGAGAAGATAGCCTATAAGTGGCATAAGCGCCTGAAATCCGCCGAACCACAGTCCCGCCGTCAGCATGTGCCTGCCGCTCACCTTTCCTACGGAAAGTCCTTTGCATATCGAAACGGCGAATGCGTCCATTGAAAGTCCTATACCTATTAAGAAAATCTCAAATACTGTCATTTTTGTTCCCCCAAAGTCAAATAAAAAGACTCATCCGCAGTGTTTGCGAACAAGCCTCGGCCTACCGAACGAACGCTCGGCAGGCCTGTTTGAATGAAAGTCGGCGCTTACAGCTCTTTTCCGCTTTCAATCTCATATATATTCCGGTAAACGGCGTGATATATCGGCGGAATGCGTTTATCCATATGAAAACATCCAAAGAACCATGTTTTGAACTTGCAGTTCGTTGCAACTTCGTTTAGGTAGGCGTGCAGGTTGTTGAAGCAGTTGCTCTCCATTTTGAGCATACTGCGGAGCTTGAAGCCCACATCATATGTGATTATGTAATCAACGCTGTTCCCCGCCTTTTCAAGATTTTCTCTTGCGTGGGCACATTCTTCCTCGGTGGGCAGGCGCTGAAAATCAATACATTCGCGAATGTCGGCAAGCTCCAGTTCTTCGTCGTCGCCGCCGCCGAATGCAAAAATCTTTTTGCCTTCGATTTCGTAAACTTCACCGCGCATAAGCTGATAGATGTTCTCCGAAATTTGGCGGGCTCTGCCACCCATAAAGTCAACCTTTGGATATTTGTTTATCATTTCAAAGCTTTCGTGAGCGCCTTCCACGAAAAGCACCTTGTACTTCCGCTTTGAAAGCCACTTTATGTTGTTCATTTCGTCCTTTGACCCATCCCAGATAAAACCGAAATCGCCGCAGACAATAATACTATCGCCCTTTTTTAACTTGTGTAGGTTCATAGACTTAAACCTTGAAATATCTCCGTGGGTATCGCCCGTTACATATATCATACATAACCTCCGAAAGAAAGGGATTTGCGCCATTGCTGTTCTATTCTATATCTAAGATATTAAGAAACAATTAAATTTAATAAATTTGGCACAAATCGAAAAATAGGCTATTCCATTGCTCGCCTTTTTTTGCTATAATGACAGTATAACAAATATAGTGCCATTTTAGCAACATTTTTTTGATATTCTTTGCTGACCGTAAGCAAGTTTTTATTTTTCGGAGGAATTTATGAAAAAAGTAATTGCAATAATCCTTTCTCTTATTTTTATATCTTCTTTTGGAGTGACCGCTTTGGCGGATATGAAATATACGCCCTCCTGCGATGTATATTCCGAAGCGGTTTATCTTGCCGACGAAAACGGCAGCGTGCTCTATGAGAAAAATTCAAAGCAGCGTATGTACCCGCTGGAGCTCACCCAGATTATGACCGCCATCGTCGTAATTGAGAACATTGATTCCGCGGGTGGCTGGGATGCACAGGGCACATATGATATGTCCGTGCAGAATTATCTTTATGACAACCGCAACGGCGGCGTAATTTTGAGCGGCATGCTCTCCGGCGATATTTTCACTGCGGACGAGCTGTTCTACGACCTTGTAATCCGTTCCGGCTACGACGCGGCTCTTGTTCTTGCAAAGCTTATTGCGGGCAGCACCGACGCATTTGTTGACCTTATGAACCAGACCGCTGCAAGAATAGGAGCAAAGGACACTAACTTCACCAACTGCCACGGTCTTCACGACACTGCGAACTACACCACCGCATACGATATGTACCTGATTACGAAATATGCCATGGGTCTTGATAAATACCGTGAGGTCGTTCAGAAGACTTCCTACACCTGTGAAGCCACCGACACTCACAAGCAGCTCATTTGGAGCAGCGAAAACGGTCTGATGAAGCGCGATAGTGTGCATTACTATTCCCCTGTTGTGGGCGGAAAAATCGGCTACAACTCCGAAATCGGGCGCAACGTTGCCTCCTATGCCGAATATGAAGGCTTCGCATACTACCAAATCGACCTTGGTGCGCCGTATGAGCTCGACAACGGCTATAATCAGGCTCTTGTTGATGCAAAGAACCTTTACATGTGGGCGTTCACCGAATTTGAAGTAAAAACCATCGTCGAGGGTGGTTCTCAGATCGCAGAGGTTCCGCTGGAGCTTGCATGGCAGAAAAACCACCTTAATCTTATGATTGGCGAAACATACCGCGCGCTGCTCCCCACCGACATAGCCGTTTCTTCCATCAGCTATGAGTTCGATGTTCCGGAATCCGTCGAAGCACCTATTACAAAGGGCGAGGAAATCGGCACGCTGAAGCTTGTGCTTGCGGGCGAAACCATTGGCACCGTGCCGCTTGTTGCGGCGGAGGATGTGGAACAAAGCGACCTGCTCTCCGGGCTCAAGAGCTTTTCCAACATGACTCATTCCTTCTGGTTCAAGTTTATCATAATCACCATTATCATTCTTATCGGACTTTATATCGCCCTTATGGTCATCAGAAACTACAATCACAGGAAGTACGGCAATTTTAAGCGCAAAAAACGTCTTTAATCCTGCAAAAAAGTGTTGACAAAATAGTATCGGTAGTATATAATATTAACGCTGTCCAAAGACAGCAGGTGCTTTATGCTTAAACGACTTATGTCGGCCTGCCGAGGATGAGGTGTTATAACTTGATTATTACGCTCCTTCCACGGCTTAATGGAGGGAGCTTTTCTTTTACCGAAAAGCTCTCATCACAACGCAGGAGGTGAATTTAAATGCCCAGTGAAAAAATCTTGCAAGCAAAGAAAGAGACTGTCGAGCAGCTTGTTGAAAAACTTAAAGCAGCTCAGTCCGGCGTTCTTGTTGACTACATCGGAATCAACGTTGCTGACGATACCAAGCTTCGTCGCGAGCTTCGCGAAGCCGGTGTTGAATACACCGTCGTAAAAAACTCCATTCTCCGCTTTGCAGCCAAGGAAGCAGGTCTTGAAGGTCTTACCTCTTACCTGTCCGGAAGCACCGCTATCGCTCTTTCCAATGACGATCCTGTCGCTCCCGCAAAAATTCTTGGCAAATTTGCAGACGACTCCAAAGGTAAGTTCTCTCTGAAAGCCGGATTCCTCGATGGTGAAGTTCTTGACCAAGCACAGGTTGTTGAACTCGCAAAGACTCCGAGCAAGGAAGAGATCCTTACCATGATCGTTATGGCTCTTGTCAGCCCGATCAAAGGTATCGCCGTTGCGCTTGACAAAATTGCAAACCCCGACGGCGGAAACACTGACGGCGAAGGCGAAGCTGCCTGATTGCCGCATCACAATCATTAATTTTCAATTATTACAGGAGGTAAACCACCATGGCTTCTGAAAAGATCCAAAACATTCTGGAGGAGATCAAAGCTCTCTCCCTTATTGAAGCAAACGAACTCAAAAATGCAATCTGCGAAGAATTCGGCGTTTCCGCTGATGCTCCCGTTATGGTAGCAGGCGCTGCCGCTGCTGCTCCCGCTGCTGCAACCAAGGATTCTTGGGATGTTATCCTCACCGGCGCCGGCGAGACCAAGATGACTGTTATCAAAGTTGTTAAAGAGATCACCGGTCTCGGCCTCAAAGAGTCCAAAGAGATCGTTGATAACGTTCCGAAGGCTGTTAAGGAAGGCGTTTCCGAGACCGAAGCCGACGAAATCAAGAAGAAACTCGAAGAAGCAGGCGCTTCCGTCGAAGTTAAATAATTTTCTTTTTGAAGTGCTTAAAAGCCTGTCTGCATGGACGGGCTTTTTTGTTTTGTGTGAACTTCAAACCCGCATGAGCATGCGCTTTTATGCAAAAGAGCTTCTCCGTGCTCATCGCTCGGAGAAGCTTTTTGTTTCAGTCTTTCGGTATCTGCATCTTATAATAAAATCGTTTGGAGCTGTTTTCCGCAAGGATTTCTTTTATCTGCGCGTTCACCCTCTCAATTTCCTTGATAAATTCCCTTGCGGGCACTCGCAGAACGCCCGCCCGCAGGGCTGACACCTGAATAAGATTATCGGAGGTAACTACCTTCACCGAATAGTTCTTCCCTACCTCCTCCACCAGCTTTTCGATATACATATCGCCGGTTTCGTCCTCCTTGGTGTAGACCAGATGAATTCCCTTGTAGTCGGATTTTTCTCCGGCATTGCCCTTAACCTTGTATCCGTCGAATACAAGCACCAGTTCGCATTTGGTGTAGCCGCGGTAGTTACAGAGAATATCCGTCAGAATATGCCTTGCCGCGTCAAAATTTTCCTTAGCAAGCCCGGCAAGCCCCTCCCACGCGAACATAAGGTTGTAGCCGTCAACTATGATGTACTCCTTTTTGTTCGGCAGAGCCTGCGCCGTCTTCGGAGTATCGAGCACCGCTTCGGAATACTTTCGGCGCTTGATGGGACCGAATTCACGCTCCATAATGGCTTCCAGCTCTTTGTCGTCAATGTTCAGATTGCGCTTTAGAAGCTTCGCATCCGGCAAAATCGGAATTTGATTTTCCGACGCTATATCTATGCCTCCGGTGACGTGCATATATTTTTCCACATCATACCACTTCACCGTAACGCCCGCACCGTGGGAGCAGAACACTGAATCCGGCGTGTTCTCAAGGTCTGCCTCCGGGTCATAGCCTGCCGCGGTGATGACTTTTTCCGCGTTGTGGCAGGGCGAATATCCGTCCGGGAAAAGCGCAAGCTTGCCCTTGCCCTTAGTGTACGCCATAACGTCGCTTTGGTAGGAACGCATCTCCGAAACCGGCGCACGACCGGTTATTACGGCGGTTATGCCGTCGCTCTCCGGCGAGGCGATTTTGCCGTCCATCACGCGAATATCGCTAACCGCTCTGCCGAGCTGCTCTGCGGGCACTTCAAGCCGGAAAGCGTAATACGGCTCAAGCAGAACGTTCTCCGCTTTCATAAGCCCCTGCCTCAGCGCACGATACGTGGCTTGGCGAAAATCGCCGCCCTCGGTATGCTTTACATGAGCGCGCCCCGCAACGAGCGTGATTTTCGCGTCCGTAAGCGGCGCACCTATGAGTACACCCCGGTGCGTTTTTTCGAGCACATGGGTGATAATAAGCCGCTGCCAGTTCTTGCTGAGTACCTCCTCCCTGCAAAGGCTGTCCACGGTTATGCCGCTCTCCGGCTCGCCCGGCTCAATAAGCAGATGAACCTCCGCATAGTGGCGCAGCGGCTCAAAGTGACCCACTCCCTCCACCGGAGCGGCAACGGTCTCCTTGTAAATTATGCTGCCGTGGTCGAACTCTATATGAACGCCGAAGCGTTCCTCCACAAGGCTTTGAAGCACCTCCGCCTGAATTTCACCCATTAGGTGAACATAAATCTCTCCGGTGGCGTTTCCGCTGACCAAAAGCTGCGGATCCTCCTCCTCGAGCTGACGCAGCTTCGGCAAAAACTCCACCGGGCTGATTTCCGCAGGCAGAAGCACACGATAGGTCAGAACCGGTTCGAGCACAGGCTTAAAGAAGTCCTTTTCAAAGCCGAGTCCCTGCCCCGGATATGTAGCAGAAAGCCCCAAAACGGCGCACACGCCGCCCGCAGTCACTTCGTCCGTAGGCTCAAACTTTTCTCCGGAATATATACGAAGCATATTTGCCTTTTCTTCAAGGCGTTTTTCGCCGTCCTTCGCCGAATAGCTTATCACGCTGCGCGCCTTTAGGCTTCCTCCTGTGATTTTCATATAGGTAAGGCGGTTTCCTTGGGGGTCGCGGGATATTTTGAACACTCTCGCGCCGAATTCGCTGCCGTAATACTGCTTGAGCGTGTATTTCTCAAGCCCCTCGATAAACTCCGCCACTCCCTCAAGCTTCAGCGCAGAGCCGAACCAACAGGGGAAGATTTTGCGTTCCTTTATGGCGGCAGAAATTTCCTCCCCGGAGATTTCCCCCTGTTCAAGATACTTTTCCATGAGCTTTTCGTCGCAAAGAGCCGCGTTTTCCGAAAGCTCCTCCTCCGAAGCGGTAAAATCCACGCAGTTATCGGAAAGCCGCTTTTTCAACTCCGCCAAAACCGCATTTTTATCCGTTCCGTCAAGATCCATTTTGTTCACAAAGACGAAAACCGGCACATCGTAGCGCGAAAGCAGCCGCCAAAGCGTCTCGGTGTGCGGCTGCACTCCATCACGGGCACTGATTACCAAAATGGCGTAATCCTGCACCTGCAAGGTGCGCTCCGCCTCCGACGAAAAGTCGACATGCCCCGGAGTATCGAGCAGCGTTATCTCCATATTCTGAGTTTTGAGCACCGCCTGCTTTGAAAAAATGGTTATGCCGCGGCGGCGCTCCAGCTCGTAGCTGTCGAGGAACGCATTTTTATTGTCCACCCTGCCGAGCCTTTTAAGCTGACCTACGGTATAAAGCAGCGCTTCCGAAAGGGTGGTTTTTCCGGCGTCGACATGCGCCAATATACTGATTACGGTTTTCTTCATATCTATGGCTTCAACTTTCGTGTGTTCTGCTACTATTATAGCATGATTTGCGGCAAGTTAAAATAGTTTTACGAACATAAAAGCGCCGCAATAGCGGCGCTTTTATATAATGTATAGAAGGAATTATGCTTTGCCGTTGCAGCCAAGAACGTCAACGATTTTGTGTCTTACCAATTCTTTGATGTTCTCGCGTGCGGGTTTGAGGTACTGTCTGGGGTCGAAGTGATCCGGGTGCTCAACAAGATGCTCGCGGATGGATGCGGTGCAAACAAGGCGGAGGTCGGAGTCGATGTTGATTTTGCAAACCGCCATTTTTGCAGCCTTTGCAAGCAGCTCTTCCGGAATGCCGATGGCATCGGGCATCTGACCGCCGAATTCGTTAACAACCTTTACCCACTCCTGCGGAACGGAGGATGCACCGTGCAAAACTATCGGGAAGCCGGGCAGGCGTTTTTCAACTTCTTCGAGAATGTCGAAGCGGAGCATGGGCTTGTGGCCTGGCTTGAACTTGTATGCGCCGTGGCTGGTTCCGATGGCAATGGCAAGGGAGTCAACGCCGGTGCGCTCAACAAATTCTTCGACCTGGTCGGGTCTGGTGTAAGAGGAATCCTCGGCGCTGACGTTTACGTCGTCCTCAATTCCTGCAAGAGTGCCAAGCTCGCCCTCAACGCAGATGTCGTGAGCATGAGCATATTCCACAACCTGTCTGGTCAGTGCGATGTTATCCTCGAAATTATATTTTGAACCATCGATCATGACGGAAGTGAATCCGCTGTCGATGCAGTCCTTGCAAAGCTCAAAGCTGTCGCCGTGGTCAAGGTGCAGCGCGATGGGCAAGCCCGTATCATATACCGCTGCCTCCACAAGTTTTTTGAGGTAGATGGGCTTTGCGTATTTTCTTGCTCCGTTGGAAACCTGAAGAATAAGCGGCGCTCTCTCTTCGGCGGCTGCTTCGGTAATGCCCTGGATAATCTCCATATTATTTACGTTGAAAGCACCGATAGCGTAGCCCTCTTTATATGCTTTTTCGAACATTTCCTTTGTTCCGACAAGCGGCATTGTAACTCAATCCTTTCTGTAATAGATTCTATTTGTATTTTATAACAAAAGCGTTTTCTTTGCAAGGTCTTGTCGTTCGTTATTTTATACAAATTTTAAGCGGTAAATTTGTGTACTCTGCACTAAAAACTTTTTCGACATTATAATACAATCTGTTATAAATTTCGTTATTTTGCCGTCAATCTTTTACCTGCATAAATTTCTCGGGAAAATTCCGCGCATAATGGAACAAAAATTGCTGTGCAATTCCCGCATAACCAGTAACGCAGGCAGGCATACTGCCGCCGAGTGTGCTGATTACGCGCTTCATCCAAACATCCGCCGGACAGCAGTCCATTTTGCCAAGCCCGTAAAGCAGCACGCAGTCCGCAACCTTCGGACCGATGCCGTGCACCTCCAAAAGGCGCTTACGTGCTTCCGCCGTGGGCGCTTTTGCAAGCGCTGCAAAGTCAAGCTTGCCGCTTTTCACTTCACTTGCAGCGGCAACAAGGTACTCCGCACGGTAGCCGCAGCCGAGCTTTGCGAACTCCTCCGCAGAAGCTGAGGAAAGCTGCTCCGCCGTCGGGAATGCGTGCACGCCCTCTGCAATTTCGCTGCCAAAAGCAGTGCAAATGCGCTCTACGATGCCCTTTATGCGGGTTATGTTGTTGTTTTGGCTGATGATGAAGGTTATAAATGCCTCCCACGATTCCTGATGCAAAACGCGGATTCCCGGCGCAAATTCGCAGGCCTCTTGTAGGATTTTGCACTGTGCAAACTCCTCTTTAAGCGCATCGTAGTCCCTTCCGAAGTCGAAATAATCGTACCAGACAGAGGAAAATTCGTCTTCGTCCGCTCCAAGGATGGTTATTCCATCCTCCTCCTGCCTGATCCTGCGGCACACTCCGCGAACAGCGCCGCGCCAGTTGCCGTTTTCGTCCGGCTTCCAGCGAAAGCACTGCCCGCAGTCCAGAGTTTCCGGCAGCGAAAGCCCGCTGATGTCAGTTATTTTCATTCCGTCGTTTGTCTTTTCTGCTATCATAATTTCCCTTTCGTTTTGAGCACCGCAGATGCGTACTTCGTCATTTTTCGCGAGCACCGATGCTCATTTCGGTGCTCAAAACGTGCTCAAATTTGCCGCGTAAAGTGCGGTAAACTGTTTGTATGATTACATTTTATGGTTTTCAACATAGTGAAATTTCGGCATTTCCCATGAACAAGGGGTTCTTTAACATGAGTTTTCAACGTTTTCCACCAAGTTTTCAACGATGCTCGCGTGCTCAATATACCTTATGTATAATCCGCGTTACGCAAAATTTTACCGTTTTTTGTGAATAAAAGCCGCCTTACATAAAAGAATATACATATAAAGTTTATGTTACGGAGGTGCGCTTTTTTATGCTTCGCGGAGTAAATAAAAAGATTATAGAAATAAATAATGTTGACGGCGGATATTTTGAGAAAATCCTCTTTTTCGTAAGCGACGACCGACGTTCGGAGCCGGATTCCGTGCTCGAAAATCAGGCGCAGAAATACGCAAACGATTCCTGTGCGCTTAAATACCGCCGCAGAATATTGACATGGGACACGGTAAAATTTGCGCTTAAAATGGCAATATCCGCCGGCATAGGTCTTGCCGTCGGAATATTGCTGCTGTAATTATTAAGTTCAGGTAAGGCGCTTAATTACAAGTTCATGCTGAGGATATTCGCGGATGAGGTTTTCTCTTGAAGGCAGCTCAAAATCGCCGAACTCAAATCCGGGAGAAACCATGCAGCCCACAAGGGAATATCCGGGGCCATCCATCATTGCTCCGAAAATACAGCCTTTGGGAACGAGCACCTGCGGCTGTTCTTCTCTTTCGACATCAAGACCAAGGCGCACTCTTTTAAGCTCGCCGTCCTTTGTAATCATATGTATAACTAGGGGCGTTCCGGAATGGTAGTACCAGATTTCGTCAGATTTTATTCGATGAAAGCGGGAAACTTCCCTATCCTTCAGCAAAAAATATATACTGGTCCAAAGGCGGCGGTCGCCGTTAAAGGCTTCATCCACCGCACAAGCGTTTATTATATCGGAGGATTTGTAGCATTCGCTGTAATACCCACCTTCCGGATGTTGTTTAAGTCCGAGTTTTTCGATAAAATATTTGCCGGTATACAAAATAAAACCTCCTTTTAAGAGTTACCTATATTGTAGCATCTTTCGGGAGGTTTTTAAAGTGTTATCGCGAAAATCTTGCGGTAATTTCTTTATTTTTGTGAATATAGTAAATGGTTATGAGCACCGCGCTGAGTATCCAGCCAATGGGATATCCGATTGCCACGGCGAAAAGCACATTCGGGAACATTCTGCTTACCGCAAAGAGATATATCTGACGGAAAATTACGAAAGAGAACAGCTTTATGTACATTGCTATCCTCGTATCGCCTGCACCGCAGAGTGAGCCGGAGAGGATCATATTCACGCTCCACACTATGTAGAACGGTGTCATAACCCGAAGGAGCATCGTTCCGCATTCAATCACTGCAGGTTCGCGGTTAAAGAGCATTATTGCCTGCGGGGCAAACACCACAAGCACCGCAACAATAACCGCGGTTGCTGCCGCTGCAATTCCAAGGGAAATTTTTGTGCCCTTATTTGCACGGTATGCCTTGTACGCACCGAGGTTCTGCCCCACAAATGTGGTGATGCTCATGGAAATGCTGTTCGCCGGAATTACCACGAACTGGTCTATTTTGATGTAGGACGACCATCCCGCCATCACCGATGAACCGAACGCATTGATGTACGACTGTACAAATATGTTTGAAAACGCCGTTATGCTAAGCTGAAGCGCCGAGGGCATTCCGATATAAATAATTTCCTTAAATGTGCCGGGGTCTATGTGCAAGCGCTTCCAGTAAAGGCGATGCATTCCCTTCGACACTGTAAGCGAAATGAGCACCAGTATCGAGGAAATAATCTGCGAAATAATCGTCGCATAAGCGGCGCCCGCAACGCCCATGTGCATATAGCCAACAAAAAGTATATCAAACACAACGTTCACGACCGATGAGCATATAAGATACCACAGCGGACGAACGGAATCCCCCACCGCGCGCAGAATTGCAGAGCCCATATTGTAAATCATCAGGGAGGCAACTCCGGCGAAGTATATTTCAAGGTAGGTTTCCGCTTCGCCGTAAACATCTGCGGGCGTGCTCATCATATCGAGCATATACGGAACCGTAAAAACGCCGAAAACCGTTGCCACCACGCTGAACGCCAAAATTACCGCAATGGACGTGTGTACTGCTTTTTCGACCTTTTTGGCGTTGCCTGCGCCGTAGCTTCTTGCAATTACAACGCCGCTGCCGGTGGCAAGCCCGGAGAAGAATCCTATCAGCGTGTTGATTATCGGCGAAGTTGTTCCGACGGCGGCAAGCGCCTCTTTTCCTACATAGTTGCCAACGACGATGCTGTCCACCGTGGTGTAAAGCTGCTGGAACAAATATCCAAGTGCCAGTGGAAGCGCAAATTTTACTATATGCTTCCATATACAGCCTTCAGTCATCAAAACTTCGCCGTTTTTTCCCTTCGACATTGCCTTCTCCTTCCTGTGTTCATCAGTTTTCTCTATTAAAATTATAGAATGAATTTTGTGCAATAGCAATAGCGCAAAATATTTTTGTTGCTTTGCGGCAAGAAGCACGGTTAAATTCGTGTAATTTTGTATAATTATAAATATGATATAATAAATATGCTTCACTCCATAATTTTTTTGAAGTAAAGCCTGCAAAGCTCTTTAATTTTTCGGCACTTTAAGCTATAATATAGATGAATAAGTTTTGGAGAAATGTACTATGAACTATATTTATCTTGCCATCGGTTTAGTGGTGGGCGCAGTGTTCCTTGGAATGGCGAAAAACACCCGCCGCCGCAAAGCAATTCCCTACGAAGTAACCAAAAAGCTTAAAAGCTCAAAGCACATGGACGAATACAATCAGTGGTGTGATACCGAGGCCCGCGCAGATACCATTGTTGGCGCCGGGCTTATCCTTTTCGGGCTTTCGGTTACATTTGTTGATACTAACCTCGCCATAACTAACATTATTGCAATAATCTCGCTGATCGTGTTTGTTGTGGGCTACATAATGCGTATTGTGAACAACAAGAAGCACCTCAATCATTTCTTTGTAAGATAATCTGCCCATTTTAGCAAAGGAGGTTTTATCATGAAGAAATACGAATATGTTTCCGTCCATGTGGGCAAAGGAATTCTCGGCTCAAAAATAGAAGAACACCGCAAAATTATTGATGAATACGCCGCAAACGGCTACCGCTACGCCGGATATGTCCCGATTCTTATGGACAGTAACGGCAAGCTCTATGACATCGACCTTATTTTTGAACGCGAAGCCGAGTAAAAAATTGTGAAACTATAAAGCGGTGCTCATTTGAGCACCATATTTACTATGCTAAAAAAGCCCGTGCTCATTTTGAGCACGGGCTTTTTTCGTTATTCGTAATCTGCCATTTCAAAGGTGAAGCAGCCCACCTCGCCGAAGTCCTCGTATTCGATAGGCTCGTTCGGCTCAATTTTGCCCGCGTTATGCGCAAGGGGCTTTATTTCGACTTTTGTTTCGCCGCCCTTGCCCTCTATGGAAACAAGGCTGCAAACAATGCTGCTCGTACAGCGGTAATATATCTTCGCTTCTTCTTTCCAAAACACGAGGTGCTCCGCTTCTCCGGATTTGAAGCAAAAGCCCGAGGCTCCGCTCTCCTCCTCAAGCAGCTCCGCGATTTGTGAAAGCAGAGCGAAATCCTTATTTTCTTTTGCGGTTACGCTTCTTATAAAATCACAGATGCTCAGATAATTTTGCCTGCCGTTTTCTGAAAGCCCCTCTTTTTCAAGAATACTGAGTACCGTGGAGCCCTCCGGCACGCCCTCAAGCAAAACAAGCTTCGGGTTTTCGCTAACCACCTTGCGGTAGGTCAAAAGCAGCAGCCTGTCGCCGCACTCAAGGGCTTCCTCTGTGAATGGCGTTATGGGGTTCGCGGTAAACACAATGTGTTCGCCGCCGAAGGGTGCAAAATCGTCCTCCCAAAGCTCCTCTTCCCGTTCCTTAGGGCATTTTGCCGCTTTTTCCATTCTGTAAAGCTCTTCATCTTTACACTCTTTGCAAACAGAAAAGAGCAGTCCCACCGTTTCGCTTATCAGAGCATTCCTTTCTTCCTCGGAAAGCGTTTCCCTTTTTCCGAGTACATTTAGCTTTTGCCTGATTTCGTCAGCCGCCGCGCCATTCAAGGCGGCAATTGCTTCGTCATATTTCATCCGACTTAAATATCCTTTTTTATGTTTTCGTTATCACTGAGAAGTCCGACAATGAACAGAAAATATTCCGGAACCTTGCCGTTTTCAATCCACAGTATCTTCGTTCCGAAAATTTCTTCGGCGGTTTTTATAAGGTTTCCGCCTATGGCGTCAATGGCGGGATGTATCCCTTTTCCGTAGCGGCAGGGCGTTTCTTTAATTCTGGTGCAACGCTTGCACTTATCGCAGTGGCCACCGTCGAGGGCAACGGAGCCGGGGTTTTCTTTTTCCATTTCAAATACCCAGCGGCTTGCCAGCAGATAGCTTTGGTGGCGCATACGCATAACAAGGTCATTTACCTCTTCCGGCGACATAACGCTGTCCGCCACGTCATCCGCAAGGTTGATTTTCACCGCAAAAAGATGCAGATACTTATAGGCATTCCAATACCGCTCCATAACGTCAAAATCGTATGGCGGGCACGACCACTTTGTATTATAGTTCGGGCACTGCTTGCAGCACTCCAAAAATCGCTCTACTTCCACATAGTTTTTGGCATAATCCGCCGAATTTACCATTCTGTAAGAGCATTCTATGGACTTTACACCCTTGGTTCTTCTGAAACGCACTGATAACGCATCCTTTTCTTATACCGTACGACCGCCACGGCAGTCAATATTATGATTATAGCATAAACTGTCGCTTATTGCAAACTTATAATAGCAAAGCCCAGCCGATGTTGTCTTTTTTTCTTGCAATTTCTTTAATAAAAAGTTATAATATAATTTACCATATTAAAACGCCGAAAGGATATTAAATGAAGTACGTCTTTTCCATAAAAGGAATAACGAATATTGTTACTGCGTTCTTTGAAAAAGGCATTCAGCGTTCTGCTGCCGCGCTTTCCTACTTCCTGACTATGACGATATTTCCGGCGCTTATCTGTATTCAGTGGCTTTTGGGCACCTTGGGCGAGGATATTGTTCATTTTCTTGAGGATTTCTCGGAGCTTATTCCGGAAAATGCCCTTACCGTAATCGAAGATTACCTCAGCTATACCGGTTCGCAGTCCACCGCGCTTGTTTCTATCGGAATTGTTACAGCGCTTTATACCGGAAGCGCCGCCTACCGTATGCTTACCGACCTTTTGCGGAACATCTTTGAAAGTCACGGCGGAAATGCCATTGTTCACTACCTTATGAGCTTTATCTGGGCGGCTGCCTTTCTTGTTTTCATATATATCTGCGCGATTATAATGCTTGCCGGTCGCTGGCTTATCGGCTTTTTGGAACCGTTTTTTGCAAGGATTGAATTTATAGACCTTGCCGATCTTGCAAACCTGTGGTCGTGGTTCCGCTTTGTTTTGCTGATTGTTTTTTCTACATTTGTTTTGTATGTAATTTACCTTACTTCTGAATGATACAGTCCCTACGAAGCGGTCGCTCTGCCCGGCGCGGTACTCGGTTCACTGCTGCTCACCGTGGTAAGCCTTGTTTTCTCCTGGTTCATCAGCCTTTCCGTTAAATATTCGCTTGTTTACGGCTCCCTCGCATCCATAATAATCCTGATGTTTTGGCTCTATGTCATGGGGTGCATAATAGTGGTTGGGGCGCTGATAAACCGGGAAATCAGCACTCAAATGGACAGTCCCAAGATGAAATATCACGACAGCATAACCCGCTTTATCAAAAGCGACGATTAAATTCAGATGCACAAAAGCCCTATATAAAGCACATTTGCTTTATATAGGGCTTTTCTATTTGAATTATTTGCCGCAAACTTCTTTTCTGATTTCGAGGAATTTGTCCGGCCAGTTGGTAATGCCGATTTCAAGCTGAAGTCGCAGCGCCTTGCGCATATCACACTCGTCGTTTATGGTCCATGCGTTTATCTCTATGCCGTTGTTGCGAAGATCCTGCACATTCTCGTGGTTCAGCATATTGAAGAACGGATGGAAGCACTCCGCTCCACGGGCGCGGGTGTATGCGCCGGGGTGAATAAGCCAGCTTTCTTCAAGGAAACCGATTTTCACATCCGGAGCAAGCTCCTTAAAGCGGCAGCAGGTAAAGTGGTTGAAGGAGCTGACGATAATTCTGTCTCTGAAGCCGAACTCGTCAATGAGCGCAAGCACCTTTCTCTCAATGTTCTCGTACTCGTAAACGCCGGTTTTGAACTCGATATTGCACTTCATACCGGTTTCTTTGAGTAGCTCAAAAACCTCGCGCAGGGTCGGCGGAGCGACAAATCCGAATTCGCCGTTCTTGATATATCCCGCGTCAAGCGCTTTGAACTCCTCAAGAGTCAAATCCTTAATCAGAGCGTCTGTTCCGGTGGTTCTGATTGTGTTTTCGTCGTGCATAACCACCACTTCTCCGTCCCTTGTGGTGTGGACGTCAAGCTCTATTCCCTCTGCACCGGCCTCCGCCGCTTTTTGGAATGCAAGCAGCGTATTTTCGGGATATTTCCCGGAAAATCCGCGGTGAGCATATATTTCAGTCATAAAAATCGCCTCCGTTTTTTGCTATAAACATACCGGAAAGCAGCGCTCTCCGGTATTGTTTTATACATTATATCACAAATGTGATGTTTGTCAAAGGCCTATTACAAGGTTTTTGGCAACGGCGACATAAACCTCGTCGCCCTCGGTAAAGGTCATTTCACGTTCGAATACAACGTCGGAATTGAGGTAAATGGTTCCGCACTCAATTCTGAAACGAATGATATTGCCGTGAGAAATGTGGCTGGAAACGGTTCCCTTGAAGATGAAGTCGTTCTCTCCGCCGATAGGCTCGTGGCTCATTCTTACGATTTCGGGACGAATTGCAACATCCTCGTAGCCGAAATCCTCGCCGATGGCGGCGTTGAAACTCTTGCCGGGGATGATGTTGTAGTTGCCGATGAACTTTGCGGCGAACTTCGATGCCGGCGTGGTGTAGAGGTCAACCGGCGTGCCGGACTGCTCAATTCTGCCCTCGTTGAACAGGTGAATGGTATCGGACATAACCATTGCTTCATCCTGGTCGTGAGTTACGAATATGGTGGTGATGTTCAGCTTCTGCTGAATTCGTCTTATCTCAATCTGGAGGTTGTGACGAAGCAGTGCGTCAATAGCGGAAAGCGGTTCGTCAAGAAGCAGAACCTTCGGTTCGGTTACCATTGCTCTTGCAAGGGCAACGCGCTGCTGCTGACCGCCGGAAAGCTGCATCGGGAACTGGTCTATTTTCTCTGAAAGACCGACTATGTCGAGCATTTCTTTTACCCGTTCGTCGATTTCGTTCTTCGGGGTGTCCTTCATTTTAAGTCCGAATGCGACGTTATTCTTAACGCTCATGTTCGGAAAAAGGGAATACTGCTGGAATACCATTCCGATTCCGCGGCGGCGGGGGCTTATATCGGTGATGTCCTCTCCGTCAAGATAAATTCTGCCGCCGGAAACCTGCTCAAGTCCGGAAAGGCAACGCAGCAGAGTGGATTTTCCGCATCCGGAAGGACCCAGCAGAGTTACAAGCTCGCCCTTTTCAACATCAAGATTTATATCTTTAAGAACGTGGTTTGTTCCAAAGGATTTGTTTACGTTTTCAAAACGAATATATGCCATGGTTCTTATCTCCCCTCTCTTTTAATCTTCTCAAGCGTGCTATTGCTCTGCATATAAAGCACAAGGGCGGTGATTGCAAACGTGAGAAGCATAATTATTACTATAACTGCCGAAGATTCGTTCGTGGAGCGCTTCATCGCCTGATACAGATAAATCTGGAGGTTGGTGGTGCCGCTTCCGGAAAGGTTTCTGATAATTACATAATCTCCGAACAGAATTCCCACTGCAAGAAGAGAAGAAACTGTAATACCGCTTATAATATTCGGAACAATGACTCTGAAGAACGCGTAGAGGCGGCTTGCGCCGAGCATCTCTGCCGCTTCAATGAGCATCGGCATACTTATGGCGTGCATACTGTTGCGTATACCCTGATAAATGTGTGGCAGAATAATTATGCAGTATGCGCCGATGAGCATAACCATTCTTTGACCGAAAACGGTTCCGCTTTTTCCGTAAACGCTGAGGATGGATACGGAAAGGATAACGCCCTGAATAGTGTATGGAATCATACAGAGAATCTGAACGTATTTTTCAAGCTTCGGGAAGTAAATTGTTACCGCAAACAGTGCCAGCAGCATAACGATAATGGTAATCACTATCGGCACAATGCAAAGCAGCACCGTCTGATAAAGTGCGGTGAAAAACCTCGGGTTGCTGAACAGTGCAGTGTAGCTGTTAAAGGAGAACCCGGTAGGAATAATCTCCGTCCAGTTTTTGAAAAGCGAGTAAATCAGAGTTGCAATAAGCGGAAGAACCATCCATATGATTATTGCGATCATGAAAAAGTTAGAGAAGAATTTTGATTTTTTCATTCCGCTCACCTCGTTTTCCATCTGGTGGTCTTTTTGACAATGAAGTTGTCAAGCAGAATCACCGCGCACATAATTACAATCATAACAACGGAAAGCGCCGCGCCGAGCTTCGGCTTGGCGACAATATCGCCCACAAACAATGCGGAAATGTTTACCGGCAGCAGGTTAAAGTTGTTCATAAGCAGCGCGTATGCGGTTGCATATGCGCAAAGTGCGTTCGCAAAAAGAACGCTTATGGTTCCGAAAATGCTGGGAATAAGAACCGGAATGCCGACCTTGAGCCAAAAGGTTGTCGTTCTTCCACCAAGGAGCATGTTTGCTTCCTGCCATTCTTTGCGGATACCGTCAAACGCCGGAATAAGCAGCAGGGTGGAAAGCGGAATCTGGAAGTATATGTACATCAGAATAAGACCCTTGCTGCTGTAAAGGTCAAAATTCTGAATAAATTCGATGCCGTAAAGTTTTGCAAGCTGAGTAATTATGCCAAGATTTCCGAGCAGGATCATATACGCAAATGCAAGCGGAACACCTGCAAAGTTGGAAGTCATATTAAGAACCGCCATAAATGCGCTTCTCACTTTTCCTCTTGAATTATGAGCAGCCTGTGCACCCAAAAATGCAAGGATTATCCCAATCAAAGTAGAAATAGCCGTAATCTTTAAGCTGTTGGCAATGGACTTTTGGTATGCCATCGATGTAAAAATGTTTTTGTAGTTCTCCATAGAGAACAGAACGGAGGCATCTCCGTCCACCCCGAAGCTGTCTATAACAAGCATAATCAGCGGAATAAGCTCATAAAGGCAGACAACAACGGCAAAAGGAATCAGTGCAAGAAGATATACATATTTGCTTGTGGTTTTGGTCTTCTTTTTTGTACTGTTCGCAGCTTCGCTTTTCAAAATAATTTCACCCCTCATTCAAATAATGGGGCGTACTTGCTTTATAAAGCACGCCCCATTATGTTACTCAGTTACGAGTATTTTTTGCTAAGATTACTTGGTCATAAGAGGAATGATGTTTTCGGACCACCATGCAGCGATATCGGTGCAAACTTTGCCATAATGCTCAGCATCTGCAAAGCCTACTGCATGTGCATAAGTAGAAGGCTCAAAGGTCTCTGCAGCTACTTCTGCGGGGATCTCAACATTGGTTCTGGTGGGGATTGCTCCGGCTTTTGCAAGGTTGATCTGACCCTGGTCAGAGAAGATGTATTCTCTTGCAAGAGCAGCAGCAAAAGGAGTGGTAGTGTTTGCATTGATAACGGAAGCATATCCGGAAAGGATAGCGCCGTCAGAAGGAATGCAATAGGTCATGTTGTAGCCTTTGTTAGTGGCAAGGGATTTGCTGTAAGAATATGCGTTGTAGGACCAAATTACGCCGAAAGGAACTTCGCCGGACTCAAAGTTCTGAGAAGTGATGTCGATGCCGTTTATGCGGCCGGCTTCTGCCATTTCAAGCCAAAAGTCGTATGCGGGCTGAAGGTTGTCGATGTCACCACCGAATGCATATGCAGTGGCGATAACGTTGCCTTGGCCGGTTGCTCCGCCAACTACGTCGCCGATTGCGATGGTATAGTTGCCTTCACGAACTTCCTGCCAAGAGGTAGGCATCGGATCGCTGAGAATGTCGTTATTATAGAGGAATGCGGTGCATCCGGTATAAGCAACCATCCATTTGCCGTCTGCGTCTTTTGCCCAATCAGGAACAGAATCCCAATAAGAGGTCTTGTAGGACTGAACAATGTCTTCGCCCTTGTCGTTTTTGAGCATGGTGGTGAATGCAAAGCCAACGTCGCCGATTGCTCTGGTAGGATCACTTTCGAACATAGAAAGTTCCTCTGCGGAGCTCATATCGGAGTCGTTATGAGTAATGCCGTATTCAGCGGTGTAGCCTTCCCAGCTTTCTCCCCAGTTTGCCCAAGAATCAGGCATACCAACGGATTCAAGATGGCCTTCGGCCTTTGCTTTCTCGATAATCTCATCAAGGGTGTAAGAGTTGAGGTCTACTGCATTTTCGTTGTTGCTGCCGGAGCAACCAACGAAAATAAGGGTCATGCAAGCAAGGATCGCGATCAGTTTGAACAGGTTAGTCTTACGCATTGTGTTCCTTCTCTCTTGTTAAATTTTAATGATGTCGTATGAATTAAACTATCATACAAGTAGATTATAAACTTTGATCTGCATTTTGTAAATAGAAATGCAGAAATTTAGTCATTGTGCATAATTTGCGTCATGTTTTTTGTGCAATCTGCCTAACTTTAGTGTTAAAAAAATAATTATTGAACAATGCTTTCTTTTCTGCTACAATACCTATATAAATATATACGCTTCGGCGCAAAATAAGGAGGATTTTTATGAAAGCTTACGAAAGGCTTCTTAAATACGTTCAGTACCCCACCGGTTCCGACGAAAACAGCGAAACCTGCCCCAGCACCAAGGAGCAGCTCGTACTCGGAGCAGCGCTTTGTGATGAAATGCGTGAGCTTGGCATTTCAAATGTGGAAATGGACGAAAACGGCTATGTTTACGGCGAAATTCCCGCCTCCGAAGGCTACGAAAAGGCTCCCGTAATCGGTTTTGTGGCTCACATGGACGTGGTTGACGAGGTTCCGTTCACCGATATAAAACCGAAAATCGTCGACTACAAGGGCGGCGACGTTGCGCTCAACGAGGAACTCGGCATTGTTCTTTCCCCCAAGGATTTCCCCGAAATGAACGACTGCATCGACAAACACATAATCGTCACCGACGGCACTACCCTTCTTGGTGCGGACGACAAAAACGGTGTTGCGGAAATTCTCACCGCCGCGGAAGAACTGCTTGCCCACCCGGAAATCAAGCACGGAACCATCAAAATCGGCTTCACCCCGGACGAGGAAATCGGACGCGGCGCGCACAAATTCAATCTTGAGCGTTTCGGCGCAGACTACGCATACACCATGGACGGCGACGCCTTCGGCGGAGTGGAATACGAAACCTTTAACGCCGCCCACGCAAAAATCAAATTCAGCGGCGTTTCCGTTCACCCCGGCAGCGCAAAGGACAAAATGATAAATGCTGCGCTTGTTGCCATGGATTTTGATGCGCTTCTTCCCAGAATGGAGCGTCCTGAATACACCGAGGAGTATCAGGGCTTCTACTACCTCACCGGAATGAGCGGCTGCTGCGACAACGCCGAGCTTTCCTACATCATCCGCGACCACGATGAAGAAAAGCTGAAATACCGCGTTGATTATATCCACCGTGCCGCAGAGGAAATTAACCGCCGCTACGGCGATGGCGTTGCCTCAGCAGAAACCGGCTTTGACTACAAAAATATGCGTTGCATTATCGAAAAGAACCTCCACCTTATCGAAAACGCCCGCAAGGCTATTGAGATGGCCGGCGGCGTGCCGGTATCAAAGCCCGTTCGCGGCGGTACCGATGGCTGTGTGCTCTCCTTTATGGGTCTGCCCTGCCCTAACCTCGGCACCGGCGGCTACAACTTCCACGGCAAATTTGAATTTGCCTGCGTTGAGCAGATGGATTCCGCCGTTGAGATGATAAAGAATCTTGCCGTAATCTATGGAGCTCTCGAAAAATAATTTGCAAAAGCACGGTGCTCGCTTGAGCACCTACCATACGCAAAAGAAGTCCGGCACTGCCGGACTTCTTTTGTTTTCGTAGGACAACCACTGGCTCTGCCAGTGGAAAAAAAGCTTTAGCTATGGACAGAATAAAAACTCCTTGATATATTTGAAG